>NZ_REHE01000007.1:0-246571 GCF_003692985.1 Lactobacillus sp. ESL0237
CAAGCAGATAAAGATGCAGTTGATACAATTGGCAAAGATGCAATTAGTAAGATCGACGACCCAACAATGACTGATAGTGCGGCCGTAACTACAACTAAGGATAAGGCAATCGCTGCTATTGATGCGGTTAAGGACAACGCTGGTAAGGCCGATGCAGATGCAATTAGAAAAGCTAAAGCTGATGCCATCAAAGAACTAGACAATGAATTAAATGGTAATGGTACAGCAGGTAGTCCAGGAATTGCTAAACAAATTGATGGTTTAACTGGCTTAACTCCAGCAGAAAAGGCTAAGTTTAAAGAACAAGCCCAAAAAGCGCATGATGACGCTGTTGCTAATGTAAATGGTAGTGCTACAGTACCTGATATTAATGCTAGAAAGAATGAAGGGATAACTAATATTGATCAGGCTTTAACTGATGCCCAATTACAAGCGGCTAAAAATGCAGCTAAGAAAGAGCTTGATGACCACGCCAATAGTGCAATTGATGAAGCCAAAAAAGAAGGGCTCAAGCCTGAAGATGAAAACAAGGTTATTGACGATATTAATAATCATGCCAAAGATGCCAAGGATAAGATAGATAGTCCAACAACTGATACGGCAGATAAGGCTAACGGAATTAAGGATGATGCCAACAAAGCAATTGATCAAATTGTGACTGATAGTAAGGCCGCTAAGGACAAGGCTGATTTAGCTGATGCTAAAGCAAAGGCCAAGGCTGAAATTCAGGCAGAAGCTGATAAAGTTAAGCCTGGATTAACTAACCAAGCAGATAAAGATGCAGTTGATACAATTGTCAAAGATGCAATTAGTAAGATCGACGACCCAACAATGACTGATAGTGCGGCCGTAACTACAACTAAGGATAAGGCAATCGCTGCTATTGATGCGGTTAAGGACAATGCTGGTAAAGCTGATGCAGATAAAACTAAGACGGATGCTGCAGCTGAGATAGCACAAAGTCACAAGGATGCTGTAGACAAATTGCACACAAACTTTGGACCAGATGCGGATACTTCAAAAACTGATAAGGCTTTTGAAGATCATAAAAATGCAACTGGATCATCGGCAGATGCTATAAACAAGGATAAATTAGCTGCTGAAAAAGAAATAGCCAAAGGTGCAGTGGCAGATGCTGCAGAGAATGCTAAGAAAAAAGTTGATGAGCTTAAGCATACTGATAAAACAGATTATACTAGTGAAGAAAAGAAAGCTATCAAGGATAAAATTGATCAAGAAGTAGGTAAAGCTAATGGGACAGTTACTACTCCTGGAACAATTGATCAAGCACCAAGTGCTACTGAAGTAAATAAAGCTCGTGATGAGGCAATTAAAAATATTGTTAATAACTTAGTACCAAATGCAGGTAACGGCAACGCCACCGGCACCGGTGGCACAGGTAACGGAGACGGAACTGGCAACGGCAATGGAACTGGTAATGGCACAGGAAACGGAACCGGCACAGGCAATGGCACAGACATTGATCAGGAAAAAGGTAAAGATATTACTTTAATTCATAATGCATATGTTTATGACAAAAATGGGCAACGTAGCAATAAGGTCGTACTTAAAGCTGGTTCGATTGTGACAACTTATGGCCTTGAAAATATTGCTGGGAGACAATATTATGTTGCTATAGATCAAGGTGCAAGTAATAGAAAATATTATATTGCAGCTGGTAATGCACAATACCTTGTACAGAAGTTAGGTCATAATTCTTATATTTATAATAAATATGGTAAGAGGATTAAAGCAGAACCAACTTTGAAGAAAGGTACGAAAGTGAAAACATATGGCGTTCCTGTAAAGATTAGGGGTAAAAAGTACTTTATAATCGCTACTAATCAGTATGTTAAAGCTGCCAATGTTCTGCGACCTCAGCTTGCTACTAAAATTGAACGTGTTGCAGTAACTTCTAATACACCAGTTGCTGACAATAATACTAAGCCATCAGTTGAAAAGACGCTTAAACATAATGCGTATATTTATGATGGGACTGGAAAACGTAGCAATAAGTTAATCTTAAATGCAGGCTCTGTAGTTAATACAACTGGTCAGAAGCAGATTAATGGGAGCTCATACTATACTTTAGACAATGGTATGTACTTAGCTGCAGGAAATATTGACGGGAAAAAGTTAAGTTTAGGTCATAATGCTTATCTTTATAGTCAATATGGTAATCGGGTCGGCAAAAAGGTTTTAAAGAAAAATTATCTTGTTAAGACATACGGTAGTCCTGTTAAAATTAAGAGTAAGATGTACTATATTACAGACAATAATAAAAATGTTAAAAAAGCTAATTTTAAAGTAAAGTAGTTTCTTAATTAAGTAAAACGCGCCTAAGATTTATGACTTAGGCAAATAAAAAGGGCAGAGAATTTAATTTCTCTGCCTTTTTATGTATTTTAGCTACTTAAATTTATTTAAAACGCAAGTCTAATACTTGTTTAACTATTCTGTAAGCCATTTTTTTGCATATCGTGAAGAATTTTATATTGCTTTTGCAAGCCTTTCTCAATTTTAGAATTGCCTTTCGGCATGAAATATTGTTTACCTAATAACTTATCAGGAAGATATTGTTGAGGCACCCAATCGCCAGGAAAAGAATGAGGATAAATATAATTTTTTCCATGTCCTAGATTTTTAGCACCTTGGTAGTGTGTATCTTTTAAATTATTCGGAATACTGCCATAATCCTGTGTACGTATATCGGCTAAAGCTGCATCAATTGCACTAATTGCACTATTACTTTTAGGTGACAAAGATAGTTCAATCACCGCATTCGCTAATGGTATTCTTGCTTCAGGCAAGCCTATACTTTGAGCTGTTTGAATCGCAATTACCGCATGCTGAACAGCAGTAGGATTAGCAAGACCAATATCTTCATATGCAATTACGCTGAGACGCCGACAGATTGAAATCAAATCACCAGCTTCAACTAGCCGAGCTAAATAATGCAGTGCAGCATCAGTATCAGAGCCGCGAATTGACTTTTGGAAAGCTGAAATGAGATCATAATGTCCGTCGCCATCAGCATCAAAATTTTGATTACGCATTTGGATTGAATTAGCCATTTCTTGTTGGTCAATTGTAAAACCTTTAGCAATATTTTTCTTTGCCGTAAGTAATTCCTGTTTGGTTGAACGAGTAGCTAATTCCAAGCCATTTAAAGTTGAACGTAAATCACCATTACCATTTTCAATTAATAATTTTTTGGCTGCAGGAGTTAACTGGACTTGATATTTGCCTAATCCATTTTCTTTGTTTGCTAAAGCGCGATCAATTGCTGCACTTATCTCATCAAATTCCAGTGGTCGCAATTCGAAAATTTGACAGCGAGAACGAATTGCAGGTGAAATTGATATATATGGATTTTCAGTAGTAGCTCCAATTAAAATGATTTCTCCTGATTCAAGCATTGGCAGTAGATAGTCCTGCTTAGTTTTATCTAAGCGGTGAATTTCGTCTAGCAGTAAAATCACAGTACCACTCATTCTGCCTTCTGTAGCTACCTGTTGCAATTGCTTTTTACCATCGGTAGCAGCGTTAAGCATGCGAAAGGCATATTTAGTTGAACCAGCAATTGCACTAGCAATACTTGTTTTACCAATGCCTGGGGGACCATAAAGAATCATTGAGGACAATAATTTTGCTTCAACCATACGCCTAATAATTTTCCCAGGTCCAATTAAGTGCGACTGACCTACAACTTCATCTAAGTTCTGAGGTCGCATTCTATAAGCTAACGGTTTCATTATTTATCCCCATTAAAAAGATGTCGCCAAAAGCCAATTTTTTTTTGCTTTGTCTTATTCTGAGGTAATGCTACTTTTTCCATTTCAGGAGCATAAACTTGTTTAATTTCAATTCTCATTTTATTAATTGCTGTTTTGGCAACAACTAAAACAGCAGTATCATCAGGATTTGTTTGAGCAGTTTCATTATTAATAAGTGTAAAAGTAATATTATATTTACTACAATTGGTTTCAATTTTACTTAAAAATTCATCTTTCACATTAGCATTTAATAAAATTTCATAGCCAATATAATCTTTAAAGTGAGACAAAAAAAGTTCCGTTAAGCTAATATCCTGAGTTTCAGCATTAGTCATTCTAACTAGAACTCGTTCACGTAAAGAACCTAAAAATCTTCTGCGTTCATCAGGCAGCGTTTGGGGACTAATACCTTGGGCAGCGTTAGCCACTCTAGTATTTAAATCTTCAGACATTAAGTGTTGTCTCCTTTCAAGTAAGAAAAAAACCCCTCCTAAACGGGAGAAGGGGCTTTCGTATAAAGAAATTAAAGTAACTTGTTGTAGTATTCAACAACTAGAGCTTCGTTAATTTCTGGTTCCATTTCATCACGTTCTGGAAGACGTACAAGAGAACCTTCTAACTTGTTCTCATCAAATGAAACAAATGATGGGCGAGCTACAGCTACTTCAAGAGCATCCTTAACTTGTTGTAAGTTCTTTGACTTTTCCTTTAAGCTGATGATTTGACCAACCTTAACTTCATAAGAAGGAATATCAACGCGCTTACCGTCAACAGTAATGTGACCGTGGTTAACTAATTGGCGAGCTTGTTCTCTGGTGGTAGCTAAGCCTAGGCGGTAAACAAGGCTATCTAAACGGCATTCAAGTAAGCTCATAAAGTTAGTACCGTGTTCACCTTCACGAATCTTACCAGCGCGTTTAAATAATGTTCTAAATTGACGTTCGTTTAGTCCATACATCCAACGCAACTTTTGCTTTTCATGCAATTGCTCACCATATTCAGATAAGCGACCACGTGAATTAGGACCGTGTTGACCAGGAGCATAGTTACGACGACTAAGTTCCTTACCAGTACCAGAAAGTGAGATACCTAATCTTCTTGAACGTTTCCAACTTGGACCTGTATATCTTGACATAAAATCCTCCAATAAAATCTGATAACAGTTTTTGGAGTAAAATATTACATATAAGTTCAACATTCGTGCATCTTAATTTTCATTTTCGCCTGTTGCAGCGTCGGTTACTCGTTCACTAAAACGTATTAAGATGTTGACGTTCTTGTCACTTATAGCTGCAAATATTTTACACGTCCCATATTATAACGATTAAACTATGTTAAAGCAAGAAAAAGTCGTTAAGTTAGTATAATAAGGAAATTTTTATCCTTTTTGATTTAATCATGCTTTAGCTAAATTTTTTCGCCAACTAAATTCTTGTCTATTTTAATAAACTGTATAGCACAGTATTAAATAAATTTGGTATAATTGGGTTAGTTTTGGAGGAAAAATATGTCACCAACTCAGTCCATAGTTGTAATAATTACAATTTTAATCATTATTATTGTTATAGCATTTATGCTCGTTGTTAATCGAAGACAGCTACACGAAATTATTGAGCTTGATGATCTGATTGCTAAAATAGACCGAATGAACCTAGATGCAGATATTGTCAATCTTGATAAAATGGATTTAGCAGGTGAAAGTCTAACGACATTTAACACTTGGCGTAAAAGTTATGAACAAACAGCCAATAAGAGAATACCTCAAGTTCAAGAACTTCTGGATCAAGCTGCAGGTCAAAATACTTCCTATCACCTCATTAGGGCACACAAAAATATTAAACAAGCTCAAGCAATTATGCAGTCAACTTTTGAAGATGCCAAGAATACGAATGATGTTTTTACGGAATTGCTTGAATCAAACCGTGAAAATCAAATGCAGTATGAGGATTTAAATAAAAAATATCAAGAAATGCGTAAACAGGTTTTAGCTGGATCTTTTGAATATGGCTCTGCTCTTGATAAGTTAGAAGATGAACTAACTAATGTAGAGAGTGATTTTGCGGAAGCTAAAAGCTTGACTGCACAAGGGGATCAGGTTGAAGCTAAGCGAGTTCTGTCAAAAATTAGAGCGGCAATTATTTCTATTGACAATGTCTTGCCTAAAATTAGAGCTGATAGACGTGAACTTGACACAATATTTCAAAACCAATTAAAGGAATTAACAGAAGTTTATAAGAAAATGAAAGCATCCAGGTTTTGTATTAATCAAGTTGATGTTTTAGCTGAAATCAAAAAAAATTATGAGCTGGTTGATAATGCAGGGCAGCTGTTGACCCATTTAAAAATTGAAGAATTAGACCAACAAATTAAAAGTATTAAGTCTAATATATCTGATTTATATCAACTTTTGGAGAATGAATATAAGGCGCGTCCATTTGTGGAAGACAATCAAGATAAGATTCAACGCTTGCTGTCACATCAACAGGTTGAGGCGAAAGATTTAATTCAAAAATTAAGGCACATTGATGAAAGTTATGAATTGACACATAATGAGCTCGAAGCTAGTCGTAAGCTTGAATTGGAAGTTAACGATATGAATCGTCAATATACAGTTGATACACAAAATCTTGCTGATGGTAAAGGCGTGTATTCAGAAATTAAAGCTTCATGGTTGCACATATTGGAGAGATTGCGAGTAATCAGTTCTAAACAAAAAGCGATGGCTCAAGATGTCGATGGCTTGTATGACGCTGAAAATGTTGC
Organism: Lactobacillus sp. ESL0237; assembly: GCF_003692985.1. Classification (NCBI taxonomy): domain Bacteria; kingdom Bacillati; phylum Bacillota; class Bacilli; order Lactobacillales; family Lactobacillaceae; genus Lactobacillus; species Lactobacillus sp. ESL0237. Next base: position 6,540 of record NZ_REHE01000007.1, read on the forward strand.
AATTGATTCAATTAACCGGTATAAGCAAGAAGTGTCATTGGTTTATCGACGCTTAGAACGTAAAGAATTACCTGGCATGCCTGATACTTTTGTGCAAATGTACACTTTAGTTGTTAATGAGATTGGTCATGTGGCTAAAGAGCTTAATCAAGTTCGAATTAACATGGAAAAAATTTCCAATGAATTAATTAATATCTCTGATGATGTTGAACGGTTAAAGCGTGAAGCTGATGATATTGTTAATTCGGCTAGTCTAGTTGAGTTAACCATGCAGTATTCTAATAAATATGCAACAAATAATGCAGTGAGAGTTGCACAAAAAACAGCATTACAGCTATATAGCCAAGAATATAATTATAAGGAAGCACTTGATACGATTGCGACAGCTATTGAAAGAGTAGAACCCGGTTCATATCAGCGCTTAGAAAATCTTTATTACTCAGAAAAAACAAACAGCTAATATTTAAAAGCAGACCTAATAATCTAGGTCTGTTTTTAAATAAAGAATGATTAATAAGATTTAAATCTGTTTTTCAACACATTATTATCAATAATTTAAGCCGAGGAACAGTTTTGACCCGTTTTTTAGAATCATATTATTGTACTTTTCAGATTGTTTGTTCGTTACATATAAATAAATTTCACGAGTGATTTTTTCGTTTTCGTGATCTATGCAGAGAGCCGAATAGTTGCATAACATGATTACGTTATAGGTATGAAGTACAATTGATATAGCTGAGAAATAAGGCATTTCACTAATAATGGATAACAAAAAGAAAAATATCTTAGGTCCAATTAATGGTGGTAAAGGATTAAAAATGCACACAAGACGCAATTCTGAAAGAAGCAGGCTTAAAATAAGCCTGTTTCGCTACATCTGTTATCCTTTAATAAATAGATGAATTTTATTTTTTAGTAAAAAAGAATCCTATAAAATTAGGATTCATTAATGCCATCCGGCTTTGATTTTGCAAACTAATATTAGGGGAAAAAGATTTGTCTTAATTTAGTGCGACTTTTTGTTAACTTTATTTAATGGCTATTATGTAAAGTTGACAGTGGTCTAACTAATACTGATTGGCTATTTACCGATTTGTTGCATGTAGCCGGCACCTTTAACTTCATAAGAATAGTCATGCTTTATTTTATTTCTTGTATAGACAGTGAAATATCCCATATTGTAGTAAGACTTCATTACTCTTCTATCTTGTACTTTGCTTCTGGACAACCAGAACGAACCAATTTCTTGGTAATGATAGTTAGACTTATTCATGTCATAATAAGGTCTACCATTTTGCTTATAGCGCATTACATGCAATTTTCGAACTCCGTTTTTATTTAAACTACAACTAACTTTGCCGTCATATATAAATGCATGTTTAGTAATTTTTATATGAGTCCATTTGTTGTGTCCTTTATAGGCGTACCAATTACCTCTTAACTCTGTGGGAGTAGCATTATGTCCCACATATTTAGCCTGCAGCGTTGATGAAAATACCATTCCAGTTACGGCAAACATTAGTGTAGCAGCTAAAGTGTAGCAGCTAAAACTTTTAATATTTGTTTAAATTTCATTTTTTCTCCTCATTTCAACACTAAAATTTTAGCGCTTAAATAAAGCGCTATCAATTATTGATAATAAAGGGTATAGTTAAAATTACGGGTTTTATATAGAATAAATATACTATTAAATTCTAGTTGCAAGTGAGAAAGTCTTGTTGCTTAACTATATCTAACAACTTATTATATTTTTTTCTAGTAGAAGTGGGTAAAGCGTCTAGTTTACTAGCAAGTAAGCTCTGAATAACTTTATTAACTATTTTACTGTAGGTTACTTCTTATTTTTCATTTGGTTTAGTTGATGAAAACTACTATAACTGGGTAGCAGTCGCTAAAAAGTATAGGGTAATGATAAAAAGTTAAGTATGTTAAAGTACAACTATGGTATTGAAGTTAACTGGTTCACCTTTGAAAGCTGATAAATTGAATAGAAGCTATTTGCTAATTGGAGCAGGTAAGGATAAATGATTATGGTGAAAAAAATATTATTAACTATCTTTTTTAAACAAGTCAGTCACTTTGGACCTTTGTCTGGAGTAACTTATTTTTGTGTGAGCTTCTATAAAAATTTTCCGATTTGTAAAAGACCATTAAGATGTTAGAATAACTATTGGCAAAAAATCCTGATGTTTCCCATTTGGGAAGCACAAAAGGGACCGAAATATCGATTTTTCACGAATTAAGTGAATTTATACGAAGTTAATTATGCTATAAAACACTGATATGAGCGAAAAGTGTAGAAATACATGGGGATGATTTTATTACATGATATATTTTGACAATAGCGCAACGACCAAAATTGATCAAGAAGTTCTAGATACTTATACTCAAGTTGCACAGAATATTTGGGGTAATCCGTCTAGTTTACATAAATTAGGTGATCGGGCATATCAATTGCTAGCAAGCTCACGTAAACAAATTGCTCAGCTGTTAGGTACTAAAACCAATGAAATTTTCTTTACTTCTGGCGGTACAGAATCAAATAATTGGGCAATTAAAGGAACGGCTTTGCAAAAACAAGCATTTGGGCATCACTTAATCACTTCTAGTGTTGAACATGCTTCAGTAGCAAATGCTTTTACTGCCTTGGAAAATTTGGGCTTTCGTGTAACCCGTTTACCCGTTGATAAAGCAGGACGCGTTAATGTCAATGATTTGCGTAATGCATTAGATTCGGAAACAACCTTAGTTTCCATTATGGGAGTTAATAATGAAATTGGTACTATTCAACCAATTGAGGAGATCAGTGATTTATTAACTAATTATCCCAATATTCATTTTCACGTTGATAATGTGCAAGCACTTGGTAAAGATATTTGGTCACAGGTATTTACACCGCGAGTTGATTTTTCTAGTCTTTCGGCCCATAAGTTTCACGGTCCTCGGGGAACTGGTATTCTTTACAAGAAAGCGGGGAAGATGGTTTTGCCACTGCATGATGGTGGTGGTCAAGAAAAAGGTTTGCGTTCAGGTACTGAAAATTTACCCGCAATTGCAGGCATGGCTAAAGCAATACGTTTGCTTTTAGCTAATGAAAAAAGTAATGCTGTCAAAGAAGAGGCCATTAAAGATAGGATAGTTAACTATCTACAGGATAAACCAGGAATTAAAATTTTTTCACCAGTAAATGCGGGGTTTACACCGCATATTTTGTGTTTTGCGCTGGAGGGAATTAGGGGTGAAACACTTGTTCATACCTTAGAAGAGCATGATATATATACGTCTACGACTTCTGCGTGTGCATCAACAAAAACTGATCAGGCAAGTACACTGGTAGCGATGCATGTGGATGATAAAGAAGCTACAAGTGCTATTCGTTTGAGTTTTGATGAAACTAATACTTTAGCTGAAGCTGATGAATTTATTAGTGTTTTTGACCAGATTTACCGTCATTTTGCCCCAATTAATCATTTAGGAGAATAAAATTTGATGAAATATACTGAAATTATGGTTCGCTATGGTGAACTTTCAACTAAAGGAAAGAATAGAAAGGATTTTATTGGTCGTTTAGCTGGTAATGTTACTAGGGTATTACGCGATTTCCCGCAAATTGAGCTTCATCCGCGTCATGATCGGATGCATATTGTCTTAAACGACGCACCTTTTGCGGAAATAGATCAGCGTTTAAAGAAAGTTTTTGGTATCCAAACGTATTCACCAACAGTTAAGGTAGAAAAAACACTGGCTAAAATTGAAGAAACTGCTCTTGCTTTGATGAAAGAGACTTACCAAGAGGGAATGACTTTCAAGGTTAATACCAAGCGTAGTGACCATAATTTTACCTATGATACCAATGAGTTAAATCAATTAGTTGGGGACTATCTTTTTAAAAATATGTCCAACTTAAAAGTAGAAATGAAACATCCTGATTTGGTATTAAGACTTGAAGTTCGTCAAGATGCAGTATATATTTCTAACCAGTTATTGCACGGCGCAGGTGGGATGCCTGTTGGAACTGGAGGTCGGGCGGTAATGATGCTTTCAGGCGGAATTGATTCTCCGGTTGCATCATACTTAGCCTTGAAGCGGGGGGTGGACATTGATATGGTTCATTTCTATAGTCCGCCATATACGACTGAGAAAGCCCTCAACAAAGCTAAAGAATTAACAGGAATATTGGCTAACTATGCAGGACGAATTAATTTTATTGCAGTTCCATTTGCCGAAATTCAAGAAACTATTAAAGAAAAGTTACCAGAAGGTTATTTGATGACAGTTCAACGTCGTTTTATGTTACGTTTAGCAGATCAAATCCGGGCTAAAAGAAAAGGACTAGCTATTTTCAATGGGGAATCTGTGGGACAAGTGGCCTCGCAAACATTGGAGTCAATGGCAGCAATTAACGATGTAACCACAACTCCGGTTGTGCGCCCAGTTGCTACAATGGATAAGACTGAAATTATTCGTTTAGCTGAACAAATTGGTACCTTTGATTTATCAATTCAACCATTTGAAGATTGTTGCACAATCTTTGCCCCACCCCGTCCTAAAACTAAGCCAAGAATTGATAAAGCACGCGAATTTGAAGCACGGCTAGATGTTGAGGGCTTAATTGAGCGCGCCCTAGCTGGTATGAAAATAACGACTATTTATCCTGGTGATAAATTCATAGCCGATAAAGCAGCAGAAGATACTGCACTGCTATAAAAAACATGCTATAATTCTATCTAAAGAAGTAATCAAGAGGTATTAATCTTATAAGTAGAGAAAGGTCCATAGTTGGTGAAAGACCGAATGAAGGTTAATTGGTAGCTTGATTTAATTGATTAGCTGAATTTAAAGTAGGCTAGTCCGGTATCAAGGTCCGTTATCACTAGATTAAGAGAAGCAATATTTTTGCTTAATGATAGGTGGTACCGCGGTTATTATATCGTCCTAGACAAGATTGTCTAGGACTTTTTTATTGGAGGAAATTTATGACAGATCTAGCACCTAAATACGATCCCCATGAGGTTGAGACTGGCAGGTATCAAGCATGGCTTGATCAAGACTTGTTTAAGCCATCAGGGGATAAAACAGCCCATCCTTATTCTATTGTAATCCCGCCACCAAATGTTACGGGAAAGTTACATTTGGGCCATGCTTGGGACACGGCAATTCAAGATACTCTAATCCGCTTTAAACGAATGCAAGGGTACGATACGCTATATTTACCTGGAATGGATCATGCTGGAATTGCTACTCAAGCTAAAGTTGAAGCTAAATTGCGTAAGCAAGGTAAAGATCGTCACCAAATGGGACGTGAAGCATTTGTTAAACAAGTTTGGGACTGGAAAGATGAGTACGCTAATATCATTAAAAGTCAATGGGCAAAGATGGGGTTGTCGCTTGATTATTCACGCGAGCGCTTTACTTTAGATGAAGGGCTATCTAAGGCTGTTAAGCGAGTTTTTGTTCAATTGTATAATGAAGGGTTGATTTATCGCGGTGAATATATTATTAATTGGGATCCGCAACTGCAAACAGCATTGAGTGATATTGAAGTTATTCACCAAGATGATAAAGGGGCTTTTTATCACATCAAGTATCCCTTTGCTGATGGCTCTGGTTTTGTCGAAATTGCAACCACTCGACCAGAAACTATGTTTGGTGATACGGCAGTAGCTGTGGCTCATGGGGATGAACGCTATAAAGACCTTGTCGGTAAGGAATTAATTTTACCAATAGTTGGACGTAAAATTCCAATTATTGAAGACCAACACGTTGATCCTGAATTTGGAACAGGACTAGTAAAAATTACGCCCGCCCATGATTCGAATGACTTTGCTGTTGGTAATCGCCACAACTTAGAACGAATTAATGTAATGAATGACAACGGGACAATGAATGAGCAAGCAGGAAAATATCAAGGCATGGATCGTTTTGCTTGTCGTGAAGCTCTAGTTAAGGACTTAAAAGAGCAGGGGTACCTTATTCAGATAAAACCAATTGTGCATTCAGTTGGTCACTCTGAACGTTCAGGTGTCCAAGTTGAACCGCGTCTTTCAACTCAATGGTTTGTGAAAATGAAGCCTTTAGCTGAAAAGGTATTGGCAAATCAAAAAACTGCCAACAAGGTTAACTTTGTTCCAGAACGATTTGAGCAAACGCTAGAGCATTGGATGGAAGATGTGCATGATTGGGTAATCTCACGCCAGCTCTGGTGGGGGCACCGCATCCCAGCTTGGTACAATAAAAAGACAGGTGAGATGTATGTCGGTGAAGAAGCACCGCATGATATTGAAAACTGGGACCAAGATACTGATGTTTTGGATACGTGGTTCTCTAGTGCTTTGTGGCCATTTTCGACAATGGGTTGGCCTGATACAACTGCCGCTGACTTTAATCGTTATTTTCCAACTAATGCCTTAGTAACTGGCTATGATATTATTTTCTTTTGGGTTTCACGCATGATTTTCCAAAGTTTACACTTTACCCATAAACGTCCATTTAAGGATGTAGTTTTACATGGCTTAATTCGCGATGAACAAGGACGCAAGATGAGTAAGTCACTGGGCAATGGGGTTGACCCAATGGATGTCGTTGATGAATATGGAGCTGATGCCTTAAGATGGTTTTTACTTAATGGGACTGCTCCAGGTCAGGATACGCGCTATAATCCAAAGAAATTATCGGCTGCGTGGAATTTTATTAATAAAATTTGGAATGCTGCTCGTTTTGTAATCATGAATTTACCAGAAAGTGCGCAGCCAGCTCATATGCCTGATACTAAGCAGTTTGATTTGGCTGACAGCTGGATTTTTGCGCAGTTAAATCATACTGTTAGTGAAGTGATTCGCTTATTCGATGAATATAAGTTTGGCGAAGCTGGGCGAGAATTATATAACTTTATCTGGAATGATTTCTGTGACTGGTACATCGAAGTTTCTAAGGTTGCTTTAAACAGTACCGATGCCCAATTAAAGACTAGAAAACAAGATAATTTAATTTGGATTTTGGATCAAATTTTACGACTACTCCATCCGATTATGCCATTTGTAACTGAAAAATTATGGTTATCCATGCCACATGAAGGTAAATCAATCATGATTGCACCTTATCCAGAATTTCACGCTGAATTTGTAAATGATAAAGCCCAGCATGACATGGCTTTCTTGATTGAAATTATTAAAGCAGTGCGCAACATTCGTATGGAAGTTAATGCGCCTTTATCTTCACCAATTGATATCATGATTCAACTAGAGGATGCTAATAATGAAAAAATTTTGGCTGATAATGCTGAATATGTGAAAAACTTTTTACATCCGAAAGAATTAACGATTGCCACTGAAATTGTCGCACCTAAATTGGCTAAAACCGCTGTGGTGTCGGGAGCGCAAATTTTTATTCCGCTAGCTGATTTGGTAAACGTTGATGATGAAATTAAGCGTATGGAAAAAGAAGAAAAAGACCTTAGAGCTGAAGTTGAACGGGCAACTAAAAAATTAAGCAATGAGGGTTTTGTTGCCCATGCTCCTGCTGCTGTAATTGACAAAGAAAAAGCTAAGCTGGCTGATTATGAAAATCAACTAGCTAGTGTGCAACAGCGAATTCAAGATTTAAAAAAGAGTGAATAATGTGATTTTTAACAATTCTCAAGCCTTTTTAACTTATTTATATGCCTTGCCGAAAACCCATGAAAAAACTGATTTGACTTACATCAAGCAGGTTCTTAATTTACTAGGTAACCCGCAAAATCAAGTTAAAACAATTCATGTTACAGGTACTAATGGCAAGGGATCAACTTCGTATTATTTGAGCAACTTGTTACAAAAAGCCGGTCAAAAGACTGGCCTTTTTGTTTCGCCCTATGTTTTTGAATTTGGTGAACGAATTCAGATTAATGGTCAGTATATTAGTGAATCTGAATTACTTAGAATTGCAAACAGGGTCGAACAAGTTTTGGCACAACTGCGCCAAGATGATGCGTCTTTTTCATTAGTTACATTTGAATATGAAGTGGTACTGGCTTTTACTTATTTTGCTCAAGCTAAATGTGATTATGCCGTAATTGAAGTTGGTATTGGTGGTCAGCATGATAAGACCAATGTAATTGTACCGGAAGTCAGTATAATTACGACGGTTGGGCTTGACCATGAAGCTTTAATTGGACCAACAATTCAAGATATTGCACGTGAAAAAAGTGGCATAATTAAGTGCCAGCGACCAGTTATTTTAGGTAATGTTCCTAATGATGTATTACCGCTTATTAAGCAAAAGGCTTTAGTTGAAGCAGCTCCTTTATATCAGCTGGGCGTTGATTTTGATGTAACTCTTACTACAGCGGCAGTGTATACTGATCAAAAAAGGCAAGTAACGCTATCGCCCAGACCATTGGTTGAATGCTATGATTTAGCAGTTGCAATTAAAGCTTTTAGCCTTTTGCGGATTCCACTAGCCGATAATCAAATTGAATTAGCTCTTGATCAAACGGTTATCCCTGGGCGCTACCAAATTATTCAAAATAATCCCTTAGTTGTGCTTGATGGGGCGCATAATATTCAGGCAATGCAAAATTTATTGCATTTTGTTCACCAGCAACAACAAAGACGCCAAGGTAAAGTGCGTATTCTCATAATGTTAATGCGAGATAAAGATCTTACCCCGATTTTTTCTTTATTTGAAAAAAATGATGAGGTTCATATAACCACTATTGATTATCCTAGGGCTGCTAACAAGGCTGATTTCCCGCAGCAAATTAAAGATAAGTATCCCTACGAGGCAGATTGGCAAATTGCCTTTAAACAGCTACGTCAAAAAAGTCAGCCTAATGATATACTACTAGTAACAGGTTCGTTTTATTTGGTTGGCAATATTTTGCAATGGGAGCAAAAGTATGAAAATAAAAGGCATAAATAGTGAAATTAAAGGCGTTCTTTTTGATATGGATGGCTTATTAGTTAATTCGGAAGAATTATATTGGCAAGCAAATATCCAAGCGGCACGCAAAGCTGGGCTTAAGATGCCAGCTGATCTTTATTTGCAACTAGTTGGTGCGTCAGCCACCAGTATGGCTGATTTTTATAAAAATTATTTCCAAAATGATCAGCAGAAAAGACAATTTATTCAGCAAACAGATGATTTAGTGTGGCAATGGACAGACGAAGGGAAATTAAAGTTAAAACCTGGTGTGCAAGCAATCCTTGACTATTTGCAAAAGTGCAAAATACCGATGGCAATTGTCACAAGTAATACTGAACAAGTTGTTGAACATAACTTATGGGTAACTGGTACCCGTAACTATTTTTATTTTCATTTGAATGCCGCAGATGTTAAAAATAAGCAAGTCAATCCCAAACCGGCACCAGATATTTATCTTTTAGCTGCTGAAAAAATGGCTTTACCGAAAAAGAATTTATTGGCTTTTGAAGATTCATCTTCTGGATTGCAAGCAGCAGTCAATGCTGGTATTAAGTGTGTAATGATTCCTGACTTAGTACCGGCGACAAAGGAAGATCGAAAAATAGCTACGTTTATTAGATCAAGTTTTAAAGACTTTTTAGCTAAAATTTAGTTTTTTTGCGTATTAAGTAGTGAAAGGGATGATTTACATGGAAATTATTAAATCTAAGCACTATTTAATTAATACAGATTTTGAAATAATGAATAGTCTTTTTGATCAATTAACAGAACAAGGAATTACTCGCTTTGAAGAGCTCTCATCGAAACTGAAACAACTACATATTAATAATTTTAATGAGTTACTGAAATTTATTTCAAATGATGAATGTGATCAGAATATTTCTATTATTTGTGAGAATTTACTTGAGCGTCTACGCTTTGCAGTTCCTGATCGTGAAGCAGTCTTGACCTCAAGTAATGAGGTTGGGATGTATTTAACGGACAAATTAGCAGGACATAAACAAGAACAATTATGGGCAATTTATATTGACAATAACAACCATATTGTTGCTGAAAAGTGTTTGTTTATTGGGACGCTAGATAAGTCGGTTGCACATCCAAGAGAAATTTTTCGGTGGGCAGTTATTTATGCTTGTGCGGGCTTCATAGTCGTTCATAATCATCCGAGTGGCAACTTGTTGCCGTCTAGGAGTGACATCGAATTAACTAAAAGTTTACATAGTTGTGCCGAAATGATGCATATTGATTTTTTAGATCACTTTATTGTAGGTAAGGGGCAATATTTCAGCATGCAGGAGCATCAATTGTTTTAAATTCATCTTAAACTTATTCTACAAATCTTTTTTCTGTTTCACTTTATGCTATAATTAACCAAGATTTAGAGACTGCAGTAATTAAGGAGAGATTTTCGTGTTTGGATTAGGAGCAAAAAACATTGGCATCGACTTGGGTACAGCCAATACTCTTGTTTATATGGAAGGTAAAGGTATTGTACTTAGAGAACCTTCAGTAGTAGCAAAGAATACGCAGACTAATAAAGTGATCGCGGTTGGTTCAGAAGCTAAAGAAATGATTGGTAGAACACCTGCAAGTATTGTCGCAATTCGGCCAATGAAGGATGGAGTAATTGCTGATTATGATACAACCGCCGCAATGTTGAAGTACTTCATTGAAAAAACAGTTGGTAATTCAAAGCCTTCAGCAATGATTTGTGTACCATCAGGGGTTACAGAAGTTGAAAAAAGAGCAGTTATCGATGCTGCTCGCGTGGCCGGGGCTCGTGAAGCTTTTGTAATTGAAGAACCATTTGCCGCTGCAATTGGAGCCGGGCTACCTGTAATGGATCCAACAGGTTCAATGGTAGTTGATATTGGTGGTGGAACAACGGATGTTGCAACAATTTCACTTGGTGGAATTGTTTCATCAACTTCTATTCGTCAAGCTGGCGATAAATTTAATGCCGCAATTATAAATTATGTACATTCCAACTTTAATTTATTAATTGGAGAACGTACTGCTGAAGATATTAAAATTAAAATTGGTTCTGCTTCAGTTGAAAAGGCGGAAACTATCGATTCAATTAATATTCGGGGTCGTGACCTAGTTACTGGTTTACCCAAGTCGGTTGATGTCAAAGCCGTTGATGTTGCAAAAGCAATTCAAGATGTTGTGCAAGATATTATTGTTGCTATTAAAGAGACGCTTGAGCAAACTTCTCCAGAAATTGCTGCAGATGTAATTGATCATGGAATCGTTTTAACTGGTGGAGGAGCGTTGCTAAAGAATTTACCTGATGTGATTTCAGAAGCAACTAAAGTGCCTGTATTTATTGCACAAGATCCACTTGATTGTGTTGCAATCGGTACTGGAGAATCACTTAAAAATATTGAAATAATGCGTAGAAGTCGCAAATAATATATAAAGTCGGCTCTTTTTGCCGGCTTTTTTAGGGATCAATTCCAGATGAAAAAGTTTCTACAAAATAAAAAACTATTATCAGTATGTATTGTAATTATTATTATTTTTTCGATTCTCGGCGCTAGTGTTAGTTTACGTAATAAAAGAAGTACGCCGCTAGTTATTCAAAGTTTTGGAAATGATGTAGCCGCAGTTGGTACAAGGTTGGTTGATTATCCAATTAGTTTAGTTTCGGGAACATTAAGTAATGTGCACAATCTTTTGCAAACACAAGACGAGAATAATTATTTAAAGAGTCGAGTAACGGAATTGCAGCAAACAGAAGCACGTAATTCTAGCCTTGAAACTGAAAATAAGCAATTAAAATCAGCACTGAAACTGAAAGAATCATTGACGGATTTTGATACTATTGAGGCTTCAGTCATTGCTCGCTCACCAGATAGTTGGAGTGATTTGCTTATCATAAACAAAGGAACAACTTCTGGCTTGGAAAAAAACATGGCGGTTATGTCTGGAGGAGGAGTTATTGGGCGGATTGTAGAAGTTAATGCAGCTAGCGCTAAAGTAGAGCTAATCACTACCTCCGATAAATCGGCCAATCGATTTGCTGTTGAAGCAAAAGCAGTAAATGGCAAAAAAGTGCATGGTATTATTACTGTTATTGGAACTAAAAGTTTAGCCTTTACTCAAGCCGTTGATGGGAAGAAGTTAAAGCGAGGGACTAAAGTATATACCAGTGGTATGGGTGGCAATTCACCTAAAGGATTGTTAATTGGTACGATTGCCACAACGACACATGATTCTTTTGGTCTATCTGACTTACTTAAATTGAGACCAGCCGGAGAATTAAATGATCCAACAGTGGTTTCGGTAATTAAAAGAAAGGTGACTGATTAATGCGTTCTCTGCAGAGATTTGTGTTAGCGATTGCACTTTATATTGCTTTAGTTATTAATGCCAGTTTAGCCCTTTATTTACACGAATTTTTTTCACTTGGTTCAAGTACTAATTTGTTATTACCAATAGGAGTAATGCTAATTGCTTTATTTGATGATACAAATAAAAATGAAATTTGGCTTGCGCTTGGTGCTGGAATAGTTAGTGACATTTATTTTTACGGTATTATTGGGCTCTATGCCGTTGCTTTACCTACGACATGTTGGCTTTTACAAAAGGTAGCTCGTTTTTTACCAGAAGTTTTTTGGGCAAGAATGCTAGTAATAATTATTGCTGTAGTTGGAGTAAATGCTTATAATTGGCTAATTTTAAAAATTACTGGGGTAATAAATGTTTCTGTTTTAGATTTATTATGGAGCTTGCCCACAACGATTGGGTGGTCATTTTTATTCGCTTGTCTTACATACAAAATCTGGGGTAGTTTAGCAATTAAGTATCCGTTTTTGGTTAATTTGAATAATTATCAATAAAAAAAGTGGGAACTCTTCCCACTTTTTTTATTCAAAAATTCCTGATGCACTAACTATTGGCATTGCAATAGCAGCTAATGTAAAAATTGCCATAAGCCAAGCCATAACAATTGTAAGTTTTTGAAAACCTGATTTTTTTTGTTTACGTTTGCGTGACATGATTAACCTCCTGCTTGAACAATATTTTATGCTACTTATTAGTTTTTTTCAAACAGTTGTTAAGCTAAAATATGGTTTAGTACTGAGGAGGCTAAAGTATGTTTTTGATATTTGGATTACCTTTACTAGGTTTAGTTTGTGCTGTTATTTTAAATAAACTATTTCCAAGAGCTAAATTTCGTGGATATGATATCTTACCCTTCTTTTTTATCTATGCTTGTCATTTAATTTCATTGAAGCAAAGTAAACCAGAATTTTTACCTTATGGTTTTTTCTTTTTTTTCATTTTAGTTATTATTTTGACAATTGCTGAGGCAATAAAAAATAAGAATATAGCACTAGATAAAATAATGCGTGAAATATGGAATTATCTAACCGTTAATACAATTTTCTGGTATATTAGTTTAATGTTTATGCTGATCTAATATATTTTAAAAAGACCGAAGATTTTAAATAATTTCGGTCTTTTGTTATTTTTTTAAAAGAAAATATAAATATTTAATGTTTTGTAACTAAAAAGTGGTAGGAAGTGGTGAATTGTGGTAAATTATTCTTTAGAAGGGGGCTAAGCCATGTTCATGGGTGAATATCATCACAATCTTGATAGCAAAGGTCGGCTAATTATACCTGCCCGTTTGCGTAATCAAATTGGTGATAAAATGATTTTCACTCGCGGCATGGAAGGCTGCATTTTTGGTTATACCACAGAAGAGTGGGCAGTCATGGAAGCAAAATTAGCCCACCTTCCATTGACTAAAAGGAATGCTCGTAGTTTTACGCGACTATTTTATTCTGGTGCAATGGAGTGCGAATTCGATAAGCAAGGACGTGTGAATCTGACCACGACTTTAAAGAAACATGCATCCTTGATTAAAGAATGTGTAATCGTTGGCGTTTCTGATCGAATAGAAATTTGGTCAAAAGATCGTTGGGATGAATTTAGTGTACAGGCTAATGAAAATTATGATGACATTGCTGAAGATTTCGATGATATTGAACTATAAATAATTATGGAATTTAAACACACCAGTGTACTTTTACACGAAACAATTGATAATTTAAAACTGAAGAATGATGGCCTGTATGTAGACGCAACATTTGGTGGCGGCGGGCATGCCAAATATTTATTAAGCAAGTTAAGCAATGGTACATTAGTTGGCTTTGATCAGGATGAGTATGCGATTCAAATGGCAAAAGCTAATTTTGCCGATGTACTAAAATCTAGTAGTAAGCCACAACTAAAGTTAGTACATAACAATTTTAGTCATTTAAAATCAGAAATGAATCAGTTAGGCTATGAAACTGGGATAGATGGTATTTATTATGACTTAGGAGTTTCTTCACCCCAATTTGATCAGGCAGGACGTGGCTTTTCGTATAGATTTAATGCTCGACTTGATATGAGGATGGATCAAAGCCAAAATCTGGATGCTTATCAGTTAATAAATAATTCAAGTCAAAAAGAATTGGCGGCTATTCTGTATAAATTTGGTGATGAAAAATATTCACGGCAAATTGCTAAAAAGATTATAGAGAATAGACAAAAAAAGCCAATCGAAACAACTTTTGAATTGGTTGAGATTATTAAGGCCGCAATTCCTGCATTTGCTAGAAGAACTGGGGGGCATCCAGCTAAAAAGACCTTTCAAGCTTTGCGGGTTGCCGTAAATCATGAACTCGAAGTATTAGAAAAATCACTTGAAGAAGCAATAGAATTACTTAAGCCAGGTGGGCGAATTAGTGTAATTACTTTTCAGTCTGATGAAGACAAAATTGTAAAAAATATCTTTAAGAAGTATTCGGAAGTTGAAGTACCGCGTGGAATGCCAATGATTCCAGATAGTATTAAACCAATCCTTAGATTGGTAAATCGCAAACCAATAACTGCTTCTTCTGAAGAGCTAAAAAATAATAACCGCTCACACAGTGCCAAGTTGCGGATTGCGGAAAAATTATAATAAAGGGAAATAACAATGGCTGATAATTTAGCAAGGGAAATAGAATATGATCCCAAAGAAGAACTTGAATCCAAACAGCAACAACACCAACCTATTACGCAACAGGAAGTCCCTTGGAGTGGATTGGAAAAAATAATATTGTTTTTAGGAACTATAATTACGATTAGTATGATGACCGTTCTTGTGTCGGCCAGTATTACTGCAACTTCAGCGCAACATGAATTAACCAGTATTCAACGCTCAGTTGATAGGGGAAAAAGTGAAGTTAGTGACTTACATCAAGAACTTGGAGAATTGACCTCAAGCTCGCGAATGAATCGAATTGCGCATAGTCAAGGACTAATTTTAATTGATAAAAACATTAGGACTATACACTAATGAATGAACAAGACAATAAAAAAAATAATCCCAATTCCAAAGCTCACGGGTACCGTATCATAGTTGGCAGATTTTTTCAGCTGGCTGTAGCTTTGGTTTTTCTTGTATTTACAGGCAGATTTTTGTATATAGGTATCTCTAAAACTGTTAATAGTCAGGATTTAACGCAAAAAACAGAACAATTATATAAGCGCAATCAAATTTTAAAAGCAACTAGAGGAACTATCTATGATTGTAACGGTTTAGCAGTTGCTCAAGATTCACACTTATATACGATTTATGCTATTTTAGATAAATCTTCAATCAATTATAAAAATAAGCCTGAATACGTGACTAATAAGACAAAAACCGCTCAAAAGTTGGCAAAGGTTTTACCTTTATCGGCTAATCAAATTTTACATTATCTTTCTCCTAAACATGTTGCTTTTCAAGTTCAGTTTGGAACTGCTGGAATGGGTCTAACTAAGAAACAAAAAGATAAAATTGAGCAGATGAAATTGCCAGGTATTAAATTTTTTGAAACGCAATCGCGTTTATATTTAAATGGAAATTTTGCCTCTCATATTATCGGAATTGCCACTCCAAAATATGACAAAAAGACCAAGTCAGAGTCCTTAGTTGGAACAATGGGACTTGAAGCGTGGTTTGATGATGTTTTATCTGGAAAGGATGGATATCAGATTTCTTCAGTTGATGCGGCTAATTATCAGATACCTAATAGTGTTCAAACATATAAGGCACCTGTTGATGGTAAAAATCTTTATTTGACAATTGATTCTCAATTACAAAATTATTTGGAAAATCGTTTATCCTATGTCCAAAGAAATTACCAACCAGTATCGATGACCGCAGTGGTGGAAGACATGAAAACTGGTAAAGTTTTAGCAGCTTCGCAACGTCCGACATTTAACCCGCAAACGAAAAAGGGAATTTCACATTCTTATCGTAATATCTTAGTACAAGATACATTCGAGCCAGGTTCAGTGTTCAAAGTGTTGACGCTAGCTGCTGCAGTCAATAGCAACAATTATCATCCCAATCAGTATTACAATTCAGGAGCAGTAACCGTTTCAGGATCAGTTATCCATGATTGGCAAGCACAAGGATGGGGTAGTATTCCCTACTCACAGGCATTTCCACGTTCTAGTAATACGGGGTTTGTTCATATTGAACAACAAATGGGAGCTAAGACGTGGCGTAATTATTTGGAAAAATTTCGGATTGGTAAAAAAACTAATGTCACTTTACCTGGTGAACAGCCTGGATTTATAACTTTTCAATCTCCAATTGATCAAGCTGTTACTAGTTTTGGCCAAGGAGTTAATGTCAATGTAATGCAGATGATGCAAGCATTTAGTAGTTTAGCTAATGATGGGCAAATGGTTAAACCACAGTTTATTGAAAAAACAACCAATTCTGCTGGTAAAGTAATAGATGGTTATCAAGTTAAAAATGTGGGTGAACCGATTTATTCAAGGAAAACCGCTCAAGTAGTTTTGTCCAATATGCAACGCGTGTTAAATAAAAAAATTGGTACTGGATCTATTTACCGCATCAATAAAGAAAGTATTGCAGCAAAAACAGGTACAGCACAAATAGCAAGATTAAAAGGTGGCGGTTATCTAAAGGGAAGTAATAATTATACCTTCTCAGTTGTTGGTGTTACGCCAGCAAAGCATCCGCGATATTGCATCTATATCACAATGAAACAGCCACAGCGAATGTCTAAGCCAGCAGAAGTTATACTGGCCTCGATATTTAAACCAATGATGAACCGTGTTATTTTAATGTCAAAAAATAGTGTGGACAAATCAATAGAGGTAAAAATTCCTAATCTACAAAATTTAACTGTTGCTGAGGCGAAGAAAAAAGCTCGTCAAACTGGTGTTAATCTGATTATCTTAGGAACAGGAAATAAAATAGCAAAACAAGCTCTTTCACAAGGAACTCAACGAGTATCTGGTAGCAATTTAATAGTACTGACAGCAGGCAATGTTAAGATGCCTAATTTGAAGGGCTGGAAAAGGGATGATTTATATCAATTATCAAGATTGATTACGAACAAAATAAATATTAGTGGGTCTGGAATAGTTTATAAGCAAAACATTACCCCAGATACTGTAATAGATCCATCAAGCAAAATTAAAGTAAAATTAAAGGAGTAGCATTTATGCTGATTATTAGCATTATCGCATTAGTTAGTTCACTAGTATTAACCGGAATTTTTCTTCCGTGGATGATTATTTTTATGTCGTCACATCATGAAGGACAAAAAATTCGTGATGAAGGCCCAAAGTGGCACCAAAAGAAATCTGGTACCCCCACAATGGGCGGTGTTATTTTTGTAATTGCAGCCACTATTACAACTATTTGGGTTTCAATATGGCAAAATAAAATGAATAATTTGGTATATATTTTGCTAATTAGCCTACTAGGGTATGGAATTATCGGCTTTTTAGATGATGGTATTAAATTATTTTATAAGCGTAATTTGGGATTGAAAGCTTGGCAAAAGTTTGTTTTTCAAATTTTTATTGCTATTGCGATTATCTGCATTGCAATGAAAGATAATTTTAAGTTTGCACTTTTCTTGCCACTAATCGGAACTATCAGTAGTGTTGTTGTATTTACGGCTTTTGTTATTTTCTGGCTAGTTGGCTTTTCAAACGCTGTCAATTTATCTGATGGACTTGATGGTTTAGCAACTGGGTTGTCAATTATTGCCTATGCGACCTATGCTTATATTGCTTTAAAGCAAAAGAATTTTTCTATTTTAATTTTTTGTATGAGCATAATCGGTGGGTTAATCTCATTTTTTGTTTTTAATCATAAACCAGCAAAGATTTTTATGGGGGATGCAGGTTCGTTGGCACTAGGAGGCGGTCTTGCAGCTGTAAGTGTATTTTTACATCATCCTTGGTCACTCTTGCTAATTGGCATTGTCTTTGTTTGTGAAACCGCTAGTGTGATTATGCAAGTAATTTCTTATCAAACTACAGGCAAACGAATTTTTAAAATGACACCTATTCATCATCATTTTGAAATGATTGGATTTTCTGAGTGGAAAGTTGACTTTTTGTTTTGGACTGTTGGCTTAATCGGAAGTATTCTATATTTATTAATTTGGGGATAGTGTCATGAAAAAAGTTGCAAAGTATGCAAATAAAAATATATTAGTTTTAGGTTTAGGAAAAAGTGGTTTTGCAGTGAGTAGATTGCTACTTAAACTTGGTGCAAAGCTAACTTTGAATGATCAGGCAGATTTAGCTAAAAATGAATATGCTCAAAAATTAGTGCAGCTGGGTGTACGTGTAATTGGGGGTAAACATCCAGTTGAATTATTAAATCAAGAACATTTTGATTATTTTGTTAAGAATCCGGGTATCCCTTATGAAAACCCAATGGTAAAAAAGGCACAGGAAATTGGTCTGCCCATTATTACTGAACCAGAAATTGCTTTAAGTGCCAGTGAAGCACCCTACGTATGTGTGACCGGTTCAAATGGTAAAACTACAACTGTGATGCTTACGCAAGAAATTATGGAACATCATATGACTAAATTAGGTCATCACGCTTACGCAGTTGGCAATATTGGTACTCCTATCTCCGAAGTAGTAATGAAAGCTAGTAGTCAAGATTTATTAATAGTAGAAATGTCCAGCTTTCAGTTACTAGGTGTAACTGATATCAATCCAGAAGTAGCGACAATTATTGATATTTATCACAATGTGCACCTTGATTATCATAAAACATTTAATAACTACGTTGATGCAAAATTAAATGTAACTAGAACGCAAACAGCTAATCATTATTTTTTGGCTAATCTTGACCAGCCTAATATTCTCAATGAAGAAAGAAAAATAACTCAAGCTCAAATCCAAACTTTTTCTGAAAACAATCAAGAAGCTGATTATTTTATTGCTGATGGTTACTTGCAAACTAAAAAGGAAAAGCTTATAAAAGCTAGTGATATAAAACTGCCAGGCATACATAACCAGCAAAATGCTCTGGTTGCCAGTGCCATTTCACATTTGATGGGAGCTGAAATTGATGACATTCGCGCAGTCTTGTCCACCTTTACAGGCGCTAAACATCGTTTACAATATGTAATGACACTAAATGAGCGTAGAATTTACAACGATTCAAAATCGACTAATATTGAAGCTGCTTCTGTTGCAATTCCCGCCTTTGATTCCCCTGAAGTTTTGATTGCTGGCGGACTTGATCGCGGATTTAATTTTGATTCCTTGATTCCTTTATTAAAAAAGCACGTTAGAGCTGTTGTCCTTTATGGTGAAACAAGGTATTTATTAGCAGATGCAGCAAGAAAAGCAGATATTAAGGAAATTGTAATTACTAGTACGCTTCAAGAAGCTGTACCCAAAGCATATGACTTAACTCTTCCAGGAGACGTTTTATTATTTTCGCCTGCTTGTGCTTCTTGGGATCAATTTAAGAATTTTGAAGATCGTGGCAACTATTTTATTAAATTTATTAAGGAATTGTAGAAAAATAAATGAGAGTTATATTTACTGGTGGTGGAACTGGCGGCCATATTTACCCAATTATGGCGATTATTGAACGCTTAAAAGAAAGAAATTTGGCAACAGATGATGAAATTTTATTTGTAGGTACTAAAAAAGGATTAGAGGCAAATATAGTTCCAGCAGCTGGGGTTAACTTTAAAACACTGGAAATTCAGGGCTTTAGTCGTAAGCACTTATTGAATAATTTTACAACTATTAAAAAGTTTATCAAAGCAACTAAAAATGCTAAAAAAATTATCAGTGAATTTAAACCTGATGTAGTAGTCGGCACAGGTGGGTATGTAAGTGGAGCAATTGTATACTCTGCTGCTAAGATGGGAATTCCAACTATGATTCATGAATCAAATTCAGTAGTTGGTGTTGCTAATAAATTTTTGGGTCATTTTGTTGATAAAATTTGTTACACATTTGATGATGCAGCTAAGCAGTTTAGTGAGAAAAAAAAACTTGTAAAAACAGGGAATCCCCGGTCACAACAAGTATTAAGATTATTGTCTGCAAGCGCAAATAATATTACAAGTAAATATGATTCTAAAATGCCCACAGTGTTAGTTTTTGGTGGTTCACGTGGAGCATTGACCATTAATAGAATTATGCTGCAATCACTAAAAAAGCTTAACCAAAAGCCATATAAAATCATTTGGGTTACCGGAATGTATTATTATGAAGAAATCAAAAAGAAATTAGCTGGTATTCAATATGATAATATTACTATTTTATCTTATGTAAAAGATATGCCGGCCTTGTTACCTAAGATGACTTGCGTTGTTTCTCGTTCTGGAGCAACCAGTATTGCTGAATTTACTGCTTTAGGTGTCCCAGCAATTTTGATTCCTAGTCCTAATGTTACACATAATCATCAAATGAAAAATGCACTTGATCTTGAAAAAGCAGGTGCAGCTACTGTAATTGCCGAAAATGATCTGAATCCTAACAATTTTATTTCGTCAATTGACCATATTTTACTGGATAGTAAATATGCTGACGCAATGAGTATTGCTTCTAAGCGATTAGGGGTTCCAAATGCTTCAGATCAGATAATTAAAGTAATGGAAGAGATTACTAAGTAATAAATAGGTGAAAACTGTTGACTAAAAAAAAGGTGACAAAGATTGATCCTGAAGAAAAATTATCTCGATATTTAAACTATCAATCTAATCAAAATAAGAGAAAAAATCAAGTAAAAATCTCTGCTTCTCTTTCTAAGTTGCATAGCGAGCGTAGGTCAGCCTTGTTCAAGCGAATGGGTTTGATTATTATTGTTTCGGTAATAGTCTTATTAGGCTTAGGTTACTATATATCTCCATTAGCCAATGTTAACAGTATCACAGTAACAGGTGAAAGTAGCCTTCCCATTAAGGAAATTGTGAACACTTCCGAAATTAAAGGCAGTGATAAGGTAATTGATTGTTTATTAAAGCAAAAAAAAATTAATAATAAGTTAGTTAATAAGTATAATGAAATAAAATTTATCAATATATATGTTGAACATTTTAATCACTTACAGTTGGAGATAAATGAATTTAAAACTATTGGGTATATAAAGAGAGAAAAAGGGTATTGTAAAATATTGTCAAATGGTAAACTAGGATCACAGTTACTTCCTTGGAATAGAGTAAGCCACAATAAACCAGTCTTTATTGATTATAACCACGAAGTTTCACTCGAAAATAATTTAAAATTATTTAATAGTCTACCAAGTAGTTTTCAAAGCCAAATAAAATTATTGAGTGGGAATACACGTCATAAATCACAGGTGATTTTTGTCATGAAAGATGGGAATGTAGTTATTGGCGATATTTCAACACTCAAAAGCAAATTAAAGTATTATAATGAAATAAGAAATAAAGTTGGAAAAAATAGTTTAATAGATTTAGAAGTGGGTGCTTTCAGTCGCCCACTCACAGCAAATGAAAAGCGAATATATGGCTTAACATAAGCTGATTTTATGTTTCTTTTATGTTAAAATTTTAAAAGAACATCGACGGGGGGTTTAATTTTTGGACGATACAAATCTTTTAGTGGGATTGGATATAGGTACTACTACAGTAAAAGCTGTTGTTGCTGATGCAGGTAAGGTCATAGGTGCAGTTGCGGTCAATAATAAGGGCATGCGGCATGGTAATATAGTAGATATTGATGAAACAGCCAGCGCAATTAAACAAGCTTTAAAAGAAATTGCTACTAAGACCAACGCTCATATTTATCGCGTGGTAACTGGAATACCAGTTGGAATGTTGCAGTTAGAAAAAGCAAGTGATTTAATTAATGTGAGTGACAGTGGTCAAGAAGTTGGCAACAGTGATGTTAAGCGCGTTATCAGCATTGCAATTAGGTCTGGTGTAAAAAGTGATCGTGAACCAATTGCTTTTTTTCCTAATCATTTTGTGATAGATGGAACAGACGTTGTTGATGATCCCCGAAAAATGATTGCTCATTCATTAGCAGTACAAGGAATTGTCTTGACCGCGCCAACCAGCCCACTTCATAATATTAAGAAGGCAATTGAAAGAGCCGGCTATCAAAATAATTTCTTTGTTCCCACCCCGTTAGCAATCGCTAGTGTCGCTTTACAAGAAAGCGAACGAAAATTTGGCTCAATTATTCTTGACTTAGGTGGTGGAGTTACTACAGCAACGGTTATTCGCAATAATCAAATTGTCTATGCCAATGTTGACTATGAAGGTGGCAGTGACATTAGCAATGATATTTCTGTAGTTCTCAGTACTTCAAAAAAAGATGCAAATCAAATTAAGCTTGATTATGGCTATGCTAATCCAGCTTTAGCTTCTGTTAAAAATGAGTTTGCTGTTAATAGTGTTGGCTCAAATGGGCAACAAATGGTAGACGAAGTTTACTTAAGTAAAATAATTAATGCCCGCGTAATGCAAATAATTGGCCGAATAAAAAAGGGTTTGGCCCAACATGATGCATTAAAATTACCTGGTGGTGTAATCATTACCGGTGGAAGTAGTTTACTTCAGGGATATGCTGAAATCATTGCAAATGCAATGAATGTTAAGGCACGTGTTTACTATCCGGATCAAATTGGGATGCGCAACCCAGTGTATTCCGTAGCTTTCGGGATTGTCAATTATGCATATAAAATGTCAGATATTGATTTTTTGATTACTAGTTCAATATATGGAAATGATATACTTGATCAAAATGAAAAAACGGTAACAAAAAAATCAAAAAGACCGACTTCTGCTAATGAAACAAAAGTAAAAGAAGAATATAATAGACATGAGTTGTCTAAGCGAGAGACAGACTCGCAAAGCAAACTGAATAATATGCATAAAAATGAAAAAGGCATAAGGAATTTCTTTAAAAAGTTCTTTGATTAAAGGTGGTTAATTTAGATGGATTTTACATTCGATTCAGACGACAATAAAAATGCTGTCATCAAAGTAATTGGTGTTGGAGGTGCTGGTGGTAATGCGGTTAATCGAATGATCGATGATGGCGTACAAGGAGTGTCTTTTGTTGCGGCCAATACTGATGTTCAAGCTCTTAATAGCAATAAAGCAGATAATAAAATTCAATTAGGGCCCAAGTTAACTAGAGGCTTAGGTGCTGGATCACATCCAGAAGTTGGACAAAAGGCTGCTGAAGAAAGTGAACAGACGATTGAAGATTCACTTAAAGGTGCAGACATGATTTTCATTACTGCTGGTATGGGTGGCGGAACCGGAACTGGTGCCGCACCTGTAGTAGCTAAAATTGCGCGTGAAACAGGAGCTTTGACTGTTGGTGTTGTTACCCGTCCTTTTACTTTTGAAGGTCCCAAGAGATCCAAAAATGCAACAGAAGGGATTGCGCAATTAAAGCAGTACGTTGACACATTAGTAATTATTGCTAATAATCGGCTGCTTGAAATGGTTGACAAGAAGACACCAATGATGGATGCCTTTAAAGAAGCAGATAATGTATTAAAACAAGGCGTACAAGGTATCTCTGATTTAATTACCTCAACTGACTACGTCAATTTAGATTTTGCCGACGTAAAAACAGTTATGGCCAATCAAGGAGCTGCCTTAATGGGAATAGGTCGTGCAAATGGTGAAAATCGGACAGTCGAAGCTACTAAGCTTGCCATTTCTTCACCATTACTTGAGGTTTCCATTGATGGAGCAAAGCAAGTTTTACTTAATATTACAGGTGGTCCAGATTTAACCTTGTTTGAAGCACAGGATGCCTCAGAAATAGTGTCAAAAGCTGCCGGAGATGATGTCAATATTATTTTTGGTACTTCAATCAATCCAAACTTAGGTGATGAAGTAGTAGTGACAGTAATTGCCACAGGAATTAGCTCTCAAGCTGAAGAAGAAGCTTCAAAGCAACTTCCTGGTCGTAGTCATCAAGTTCAAGCTAAAGCAAAAGTCAATAATCATAGTCAAGAAAAAACAGTTATTGATGAAAATTTGCAAAATACGAATTCAGAGCCTTCATTGGATCAACCTACTGTTCAACCAGCACCCAAGCATAAGGTAATGGTTGACCCTACTAGTGTATGGGGGTTGAATAGCGATGAGCAGACATCAACTCGAGTAACACCATCGATTGAAGAAAATGATCGAGAAGACTCATTTGATGATGAACCAAATAGTATTTCTCAAATTGAAACAAGTGCATTTGACGATGACACTGATGATATCCCATTTTTTAGACATCGTGGTGAAAACTAATAGGAGGTAAAAAATGTCATTCAGCAAATTAGGTAAATTTTTCGGTGTAACTGATATCGATGATGAAATTCAAGATGATGAAGAATATGAAGACACATTAAGACCTGATGATAACAGTGCATCAAATGGTGTTTACCATGATAATGTTGTCTCAATTAATTCTAGTGCAAGCGGTCACAAAAAAAGTAAGATAGTATTATACGAGCCACGAGTATATTCTGATGCTAAAGAAGTAGCACAAAATTTGTTAGATAATAAGGCCGTAATTATTAATTTTAGTCGAATGGAAGATGCTTCGGCTAAAAGAATTGTAGATTTTATTACGGGGACGGTCTATGCCTTAAATGGTAAGATACAACGAGTAGGAGATAAAATTTTTTTAGCAACCCCACCAAGATTTGTTACTGATGGCAAGATTAGTGAATTAGTCGATAAAAAAGATAACTTAGAATGATGACAGTAATGATTTATAATCTTATCAGTATTCTTGACTATCTTATTTATCTTTATAGTATTTTAATGGTAATTGATGCAATCATAAGTTGGATACCAGGACTACATGAATCAGCAGTTGCTAGAATTCTTAATCGTTTAATCGATCCCTATGTCAATCTTTTTAGAAAAGGTCCGATTGAAAGTTTATCTAATACAACGGGAATTGATATTTCATTTTTAGTTGGCGTCTTAGTACTATACTTTATTCAAAGTTATGTGATTAATTGGCTATTAAATATATTATTAAAGTTATTCGGTTAGTCTTTTCAAGTATTCTGCAACTAAAAATATATAGTTTAAAACAAACAATAAAGCATTGAACTTTTTTAGTTTAATGTTTTTTATTTGATAACAATTTTGTTTGTTAGTTATGTTATAATTATACCTACTATGTTTGCTAGCAAATTTTAAAAATATGGATTCTCGGTGAAATAATTTGGCTTTAGAAAATATTAATCAGCGAAAACACTATGTAGAAGGAATTTTAGGGGAAACTGAAAGTAGTAAACTTGTGGATAAACTACTTCATTACTATAAAAAAGCTCTTTATAGTAATCAACCAGTCTTGTCAGAATTTCTAAATCCAGGGCAAAGGGCAGTTTTAAAAATTCTTGTTGGTAGCGATATTTCTTTTCAAGAATTTGGTGGCTATCCTGATGCTGAAAAGAAGCGTGTTCTTTTGTCTGAAGGTGCAAGTTATTCATTAGATGCTTTTCAAATAAGTATTTGTCAGATTGTTTATCCTAAAAAATTTGTTCGATTAAATCATAGTATGATTCTTGGTAGTTTAGCCAATTCAGGCATAAAAACTGAAACTTTTGGTGACATTATTACCGATAACTATGGAAATTGGCAGTTTATGGCAGATAACAAGTTACTCCCTTTTTTCCAAAGTGAGTTGCAGTATATTGGTAAAACAAAAGTCAGTATAAAGCAGCTACCACAGACCAGTGTATTAGTTCCAGCCGATGACAGTAAGATGGCAACTGTAATTGTCGCCTCTTTAAGATTAGATGCGCTTTTATCAGCAATTAGTAAGCTTAGTCGATCACAAATAAAAGCTGCTGTTTCGGCCAAATTGGTTAAGTTAAACTGGTTTACAGTTACCGAAACTAATCTTATGCTACAAAGAGATGATGTTCTTAGTTTAAGGAAATTTGGGCGTCTGCAGATTACTGATATTGGTCAAACTAAAAAAGGTAAATATAAGGTGGTGCTAAAACTTTGGCAAGCAAAAAAATACAGATAGAACCATTAACTCCAATGGATATTCATAAACAAGAATTTAAAAAGCGAGGACTTAGTGGCTACGATCGCCATGAAGTTGATAGCTTTTTAGATCGCATTGTTAATGATTATGGAGATGCACTTGATCAGATTGCTGACTTGAAAAATGAGATAGTGCAATTACAAGGACAAGCTGATAAATTTAAAAAGCAAGTTGCAGAATATCATGCAATTGAAAGTAAAAAGCAAGCTATAATTACTGAGGCTAAAGAAAAAGCGCAAAAGATTATTGCAGATGCAACAATTGTAGCTGACAATAAAACTGCTCAAGCTCTAATTGATACAGATTATCAACGCCAACAACTTGAAACTATTAAATTCGATTATGAACGAGTTAAAAAAGAAGTAGCTGGTTATCGTAATTACATTCAAGAGCTTTTACAAAAGGCGATTGCAAACTTAGAGGATGAAAAATGGCAAAAAGCACTTGATCATTATTTTTCAACTGAGCGTTTTTATCCACCAGATGGTTCAGAGCCTTTAACTTTAACTGATGCAGATGAAGAGATTGATGAAGACGATGAGGTTGACAATGAAGCAGGGATTGAAGTAAACTTTGAGGAGAATATTGATGATTCGCATCATAGTTCGCAGCTAATTGAGGGCGATAGTCCGAATATTTCATTTAACGGTGTAGATTCAACCGGCATGAAGCAAGCTGCAGATAAGGATATTATTTTCCCCGATAATTATAAGGATAATAACTAATAAACTGACAGTAAAATCGAAAAGCAAATTCAGCGAATTAGCGATGGTGTAAGGCTAATACAAAAGCTTAGAGGTTGATCAGCTGTCTGATTTGTTTATTACGTGATTTGCACGATACGCAAAATTTAAGTGGAGCTGAATAAGCTCAATTTAGGTGGTACCACGAATGAAACCTCGCCCTAATTTTGGACGAGGTTTTTTTAACAGAAAGGAATATGAAATGAAGGTAAAAGATACACTTAACTTGGGTAAGACTAAGTTTAAAATGAGAGGCAATTTACCTGTTCGCGAAGCACAATGGGAACAAGAGTGGGATGATGATAAGCTATATGAACAACGGCTTAAATTGAACGAAGGTAAGCCAAGTTTTGATTTACATGATGGCCCTCCTTTTGCTAACGGGAATATTCATATGGGTCATGCTTTGAATAAAATTTCTAAAGACATTATTGTTCGCTTTAAGAACATGAATGGATATTATGCCCCCTTTGTTCCGGGTTGGGATACGCATGGGTTACCAATTGAACAACAACTTGCAAAAAAGGGAATTAAAAGGGAAAAGCTGGGTCGGGCTGAATACCGTCAACTTTGTGAAGAATTTGCCAAAAAAGAAGTAAAAAAACAGATGACTGATTTTAAACGATTAGGTATTCTAGCTGATTGGGACCATCCCTACATTACTTTACAACCTGAGTATGAAGCTGAAGAGATTCGCTTGTTTGGGGAAATGTATCAGAAGGGTTATATCTATAAAGGTAAAAAACCAGTTTATTGGTCACCTTCCAGTGAATCTACGTTAGCTGAAGCAGAAGTTGAATATCATGATGTAGAATCACCGTCAATTTATATTTCTTTCCCAGTTAAAGATGGCAAGGGTATCTTAAATACAACTGATACTTACTTTTTAATCTGGACAACAACACCATGGACGATTCCAGCTAATCAAGGAATTACGGTTAACCCAGCTTTTGATTATTCAGTTGTAGCGGTTAACGATAAGCGTTATGTCATTGGGACAGATCGACTGGAGTCTGTGGCTGAAGCACTAGGTTGGCATGATTATCAAGTTGTGCAACATTTAAAGGGTTCAGAAATGGATCGAATGCTAGCTACTCATCCATTATATGGTCAAGATGTTTTGCTGATGAATGCAATGCATGTAACCGCAGAAGATGGTACAGGACTGGTTCATACTGCATCAGGCTTTGGTGAAGATGATTATAATGTTGCACAGAAGTATGGCTTACCAGTCTTTAGTCCAATGGATAATAAAGGATGTTTTACTGAAGAAGTGCCCGATGCAGATTTAGTTGGCGTATTCTATGCTGATGCTAATAAATTAGTTAGTGATAAATTAAAAAAGTCCGGCAATTTGTTAAAATTGAGCTACTTTACGCACTCTTATCCTCACGACTGGCGGACTAAAAAACCAGTAATTTACCGGGCAACAACTCAATGGTTTGCTTCAATTGATAAGTGCCGCGAGCAAATTCTTGCTCAAATTAATCAAATTAATTTCATGCCATCATGGGGTAAGTTACGTTTGCATAATATGATTAAAGATCGTGGAGATTGGGTAATTTCACGGCAACGCGCTTGGGGAGTACCACTACCAATTTTTTATGCTGAAGATGATACGCCAATTGTTACACCAGAAACCATTAATCATATTGCTGAGATATTTAGTAAAGAAGGGTCCAACGCCTGGTATAAGCGTAGTGTTAAGGAATTGTTACCTGCAGGTTTCACTTCTGAACACTCACCTAATGGTGAATTTAGAAAAGAAACAGATATATTAGATGTTTGGTTTGATTCAGGGTCTTCGCATAGAGCTGTTTTAGCCCAAAGAACGAACTTACATTTTCCAGCTGATTTATATCTTGAGGGAAGTGATCAATACCGTGGTTGGTTTAACTCAAGTTTGATTACTGCAGTAGCAACTACGGAAAAAGCACCTTATCGTAGTATCTTGTCACAAGGTTTTGTGTTAGATGATCAAGGACATAAGATGTCTAAATCACTGGGTAATGTTATTGCTCCAAGTGATATCATTAAGAAAATGGGGGCCGAAATTATACGCTTATGGGTAGCTTCCGTTGATGCTACGTCTGATGTTGCCGTTTCTCAGTCAATTTTGAGTCAAACAGCCGAAAGTTACCGGAAAATACGTAATACTTTCCGGTATTTATTGGCCAATACTAGCGATTTTGATCCACATACTAATAAAGTTGCATATGAAGATTTGAATTCAATTGACCAATATATTGAAGTTCGTTTAAACGACTTAGTTCAAGATTGTCTTGCTAGTTACAACAAGTATGATTTTAATACAGTTTATAAACATATTTTTGCCTTTATTTCTAACGACTTATCGGCCTTTTACTTAGATTTTGCAAAAGATGTTTTATATATTGAAGGCAAAGATAGTCATGCTAGACGATCGATGCAAACAGTTATTTATGATGCAACTGTTAAATTAGCTAAATTATTAACCCCAATTCTACCGCATACTATGGAAGAAATTTGGTCGTTCACAAAGGAAAAAGAAGACCATATTCAATTAACCGATATGCCTAAGGTAGAGCAATATGATAATCGGGAAGAATTACTTAACAATTGGGGCGTCTTCATTAATTTACGTGATGATGTTTTGAAGGCTTTAGAAGAAGCTAGAAATAGCAAACTGATTGGAAAATCATTTGAAGCGGCAGTGACTATTTATCCAACTAAAGAAACTAAAGCGGTTCTTGATAAATTAGATGCAGATTTTAGACAAATTCTAATTGTTTCTAAATTAGTAATCACTGATAGCGCAGCTCCAGCAGAAGCGCTTAAGTTGCCAAATGGTTCCTTTGTAGTTGAACATGCAGAAGGTGAAGTGTGTCCAAGATGTCGCATGATTAGAACAGATATCGGGGCAGATAATGAATTGAGCATAATTTGTGGTCGTTGTGCCAAAATTGTTAAAAATGATTATCCAGAACTAATACAAGAAGGTTTAGAAGAATAATGCGCCTAGGTACAGTAAAACAATTTGATCAAAATAGTAGCTTTGGTTTTATTGAAGATGACCAAAATCACAAATCATATTTTGTTTTTTATACGGCTATCAAAGAAGAGGGCTATCGCCGTCTTCAAGTCGGGCAAAAAGTTAAGTATCAACTGGCACAGGGGAAAAATGGTCTTCAATGTGTTAATGTTTATTTAACTAGTGTGTAGGGAAAGTGAATAGATGGATTTAACAGAAACTGAAATTTCTTCAAAACAGATATTTTCTGGTAGAATTGTTGACCTATCAGTAAGAACAGTAAAATTACCAAACAGTGAGGTTACTACTAGAGAGGTTGTAAAACATCAGCCTGCAGCTGCAGCAATTGCTGTTAATGATAAGCAAGAGATGCTTTTAGTAGAGCAATGGCGGGAACCAATTAAAGAATTGACTTTAGAAATACCTGCTGGGCTAATTGATGCAACTGATGCTAGTCCACTTGATGCTATGAAACGCGAGCTTAACGAAGAAGGTGGGTATCGCGCTGATTATTGGGAACAAATTACTGAATTTTATTCTTCTCCTGGGTTCACCAATGAAAAATTGTACTTGTTTTATTGTGATACTTTGACAAAATTACCTGAAAAAAAGCCACTTGATGCTGATGAATTCTTAACTAGTCATTGGTATAACTTAGAAGAATTAAAGCATTTAAGTGCTGAGGGCAAAATTGTTGATATCAAAACCCTTTATGCAATGAGTGTATGGGAAAATATGCTTTTAACAGGTGCCAAAGCTAAGGAATAATATGACTGAAAAACGATCTGATTACCAAAAAAAAATCAAAAATCAAAAAAGTAATGTTATTTTTGATTCGGTTAAGTCTGCTTTTAATAATGATGAAGAGGTTGTTGATGTTAATCCTGACTTTATGCGGTCAACACAAACCAATTCTAAAAGAGTAAATAATTCGCACCAAAAAAGAGAGCAACGCCGGAGTAATAATGCTCAAGAATATTTAAAAAAAGAAGACAAGGCCCTTAAACTAAAAAACAAATTAAACTTAGCAATTTTTATTGTATTGGTATTAATTATTTTGGTATTATTGGCATTGTTTCATTTATAATAAGTGAGGAAAAGATGAAAATAGCAATTATTGTCCCAATGGAAATTGAGGCAAAATATTATCGTAAATATTTTCATGCTGGTAACAAAGAAATGTTCGGATCAAGCGTATTCGAGCATTTTTGCGTTAAGCACAATGATATTTATATTGGATTAAGTGGTATTGGCAAAGTACAAGCTGCGATGAATTTAGCGAGTTTATTAACTAAGGTTGATATTGACTTGATTTTTATGACAGGAACTGCAGGTTCGCTGCAATCAAGTATTCGCAAAGGAGATTTACTTTTAGCTGATTCTTTTAGTTACCATGATGCACATAATACACTTGCTGGTAATTATGTCGAAGGACAAATTCCTGGCGAACCTGCATTGTTTGACTTAAAATCAAAGGAACAGACAGCATTTGCAGATTTTTTGCAAGAGCAAGGAATTCAATACAAAAAAGGATTAATTGTTACTGGAGATTCATTTATTGGGTCCAATGAGCAAAAAAAGAAAATTAACCAAGATTTTACTAGTGCATTAGGCGTTGAAATGGAAGGCGCCGCGTTTGCACAGGTTGCATACCATTTTCAGAAAAAACTAATTGCAATCAGGGCTATTTCAGATAATGGTGATGATAGTGCAAATGAAGATTTTGATAAATTTGCTCAAAAAGTCGGTGCCAAGGCTGCTAAGATAATTTGTGCATATATAGAAAAGATGAATTAATTAATGGATATATATCTTGATAATGCCGCAACAACACCAATGTCCCCAACGGTAATTGCTAAAATTACGCAAGAAATGAAAAAAGATTTTGGCAATCCGTCTAGTACATATGGTCTAGGGCGTGCGGCAAGACATACGGTTGACCAAGCTCGGACTAAAATTGCTAAGGTCATTAATGCAGCTTATAATGAAATAATTTTTACATCTGGTGGCTCTGAAAGTAATAATACGGCCATCTTTGGCACAGCCTATAGTAGGCAAAAAATTGGTAAAAAAATTATTACTACTAAAATTGAGCATCCATCAGTCCTTGAGCCGATAAAAAAGCTTGAGCGTGAAGGATATGAGGTAACTTATCTGGATGTAAATCATAATGGACAAATTTCACTAGTAGATTTAAAAAATGCGCTAACACCAGATACAATTCTTGTTTCAGTAATGGCAGTTAATAATGAAGTTGGCACGATTAATCCTCTAACGGAAATAGGAGCATTAGTTGCTCAAAGTAATGCATATTTTCATGTTGATGCAGTTCAGGGGTTAGGTAACATTGAACTTGATGTTAAAAAAATGAAAATTGATTTATTATCTACGTCAGCTCACAAAATTAATGGTCCTAAGTTTTTAGGCTTTTTATTTAAAAATAGCCAAATTAAGTTACCATCTCTTATTTTAGGTGGCGAACAGGAATTAAAAAGACGGGCTGGTACAGAAAATGTGCCCGCAATTGCCGGTTTTAGCGAGGCAATTAAAGAAATTGAGCAAATTGATAAAATAAAATTACAAGCAAAATATGCTCATTTTCAACATTTGATTTTAGCTGAACTTGATCAAGCAAAAATCAAATATCAAATAAATGGCGGAGCAGGTGCACATTGTTCGCATCATGTTTTGAATTTGCGAATAAATGGAGTTTCAACAACTCTTTTACAAGCAAGTTTGGATTTGGCTGGTTTTGCGGTATCTGGCGGTTCTGCTTGTACAGCAGGTTCGCTTGAACCTTCACATGTTTTAATTGCTTGTTATGGGGCAGATTCTATCCGCGTAGAGGAATCAATTCGTATATCATTTGGTCGATATAATACGGATGAAGAAATTGGATTTTTTGCTAAGCAATTAGTTAAAATTGCTAGTAAACTGCAAGTGAATGAAAATTAATTGCTTTTACAATTATTTTGACTTATTATTAGTAAGTGAGGTTAAATTATGTCAAATACAGTTATAATTAATGGTGATAATCGTGAGTATACACTTAGTTCAGATTTGAAACTTTATGCTTTAATCGACGTTGGTTTTATTAAAACTGCCAAGGGTAATTATAGTTATGAACACCCACTGTATAATGATTCACCTTATAATGCGCCAACTAAACTAAAAATTACAGTTGATAAAGATTTTTCGCATTTTACGATGGTTATTACTGATCGAAATGGTTTAAAAAAAGTAAATATTTTTAAAAACAAGCAATTAATAGCAACAGTTGAACTTTTAAATTATATTTTAAAAGATTTAATAGAGCGCAAAATTCTAGTTGAAGTAAAGGATTGATAAAAATTGACAAAAAAGACTCGAGTTGTAGTAGGAATGAGTGGAGGGGTAGACTCCTCAGTTTCAGCCCTACTACTTAAAGAGCAGGGTTACGATGTTATAGGTGTTTTTATGAAAAATTGGGATGACACTGATGATGCAGGAGTGTGCACAGTAACTGAGGACTATGAAGATGTTAAAAAGGTTGCTGATCAGATTGGGATTCCTTATTATTCAATCAATTTTGAAAAAGAATACTGGCATCGAGTTTTTGAGTATTTCTTAGATGAATACAAGAAGGGGCGTACTCCTAATCCTGATATTATGTGCAATAGTCAAATTAAATTCAAATCATTTTTAGAATTTGCTTTAAAGCTTGATGCTGATTATATTGCAATGGGCCACTATGCAAAAACATTGACCGATGTCAATGGAATTACGCATATGGTACGTCCCAAAGATGGTAATAAGGATCAAACCTATTTTTTAAGTCAATTAAGTCAAGCGCAAATTAGTAAGGTGATTTTTCCTTTAGCTAATTTGACTAAGCCCCAAGTTCGTGAGATTGCTATTAAAAGTGGATTAGCTACTGCTAAAAAGAAAGATTCAACGGGAATTTGTTTCATAGGGGAAAGAAACTTTCGCAAATTTCTAAGTGAATTTTTACCAGCACAAGCAGGTAAAATGGTTACGCCTAAAGGTAAAGTTGTCGGTGAACATGCTGGACTAATGTATTACACAATTGGTCAACGATCTGGTCTTGGTCTTGGTTCCACTAAAGAATCAACTGCCCCCTGGTTTGTGGTAGGTAAGGACTTAAAAAATAATGAGTTAATTGTTGAACAAGGCTATGATAGTAAGTTGCTTTATGCCACCAAACTTGAAGCTAGTGATATGTCATTTTTTACTGGACAGCCTAAACGAGATTTTAAAAAGCATTGTAGTGCAAAGTTTCGTTATCGCCAAGCTGATGTAGGTGTGACAGTTGAGTATCATGCAAAAGAAAACACAGCGAGTGTTTATTTTGATGAACCAGCCCGAGCTGTTACTCCTGGTCAAGCGTTAGTTTTGTATGATGGTGAAGAATGTATGGGCGGCGGCAATATTGATTGTGCATACCAAAATAATGATAAGTTACAATTAGTTTAACGATAGTTAAGAAAGAAAAATATTGATTTTAAAAGCATCAAACTACAGTATAGATTGATGCTTTTAATTTTGCTTGTTAAATTTAAACATAAAGTTAGTTGGGTAGATGAATTAAATTTTTTCTTTGACTTATTAAATGCTAAACTAAAAGTAGAATAAGGAGAGAAAATTATTAATGCAAATTTATTTTATTCGACATGGAAAAACAGAGTGGAATAATATTAAACGATTTCAAGGAGCGCATGGGGATTCACCACTTTTACCCCAAAGCTTAATTGACATTACAAAATTAGGAAAATATTTACAAAAAGAAAAATTCGCTGCCATATATGCGAGTCCGTTAAAAAGAGCTTATGATACTGCAACTAGGCTAAAGCAAACAATGGGATTCACACATCCAGTTAACAAAGATGAGCGTTTACGCGAATTTGATTTAGGTGAACTGGAAGGACTAAAGTTTGAAGAAGCTACTTTAAAGTTTCCTGCCCAGGTAAATGACCTTTGGCAAAGACCAGATCAATATGATGGTAAAAGTATTGGTGGTGAGAATTATCTGGACGTAATTGCTCGTGGTAAAAATTTTGCCCAAGAAATCGTACAAAAATATGATCATGATGATAAAATCATTGCAGTTAGTCATGGAGCTGCATTAGGAGCAATTATGGGCGGCTTATTAGGCTATCCCTTAAATAATCTGCGCCAAAACGGCGGACTAAATAATACCAGTTTAACAATTTTAGAAACAACTAATCATTTTAATTTTAAACTAATTGTCTGGAATGAAACGAGTTTTTTAGAAAGAAAAATGGTGGAAACAGATTCATTATGA
This sequence comes from Lactobacillus sp. ESL0237, assembly GCF_003692985.1. NCBI lineage: Bacteria > Bacillati > Bacillota > Bacilli > Lactobacillales > Lactobacillaceae > Lactobacillus > Lactobacillus sp. ESL0237. Next base: position 41,836 of record NZ_REHE01000007.1, read on the forward strand.
TAAATAAAAAAAGTAGTCTAGCTAGTGAAAGTAATCAAACTAAAGACCAGATTCATACTCTAATTACAAAAATTGATGCGGCTCCTACTGAGACAGATAATTATCTAAAGTTAGCGACCATTCTAATCGAAAAAGGTAGTTTTGAGCAAGCGGTTCAATTGCTTGAACAAGCTAAAAAACTTGTTCAAAATCCTCAAGCTTTAGATTACGACTTAGCGGTTGGCTACTATATGCAAGGTGATTTTAATCATGCCTTAGAATTACTTAACCACATTCCTAATGATGATTTGGTATTGTATCAAAAAGCGTTAGTAATGCAGAAAGTAGGCCAGCATCAGAAGGCTCTGGCATACGCGTTGACAATTAAGCAGCTAGATGATCGTGTTTATGAATTATTAGGTGATATTTGGCTTAGTTTAGGCCAATTAGCGGAGGCACAAGCAAACTATGAAAAAATTTGTCCGACTAAAAGGGGGGCAAAAATAAATTTTTTACTTGGAATTACTGTTTTAGAACGCAATCGTGATTTGGCAGAAAAATATTTTAGTCAGGCAAAAGAAGAAGATCCCCAATTTTATCAATCTGTTCAAAAACAGTATAACGCCATTTTAAAAATGCTTAGTGATGTGGAGAAAGATAATGACTGAATTCACTGGAAAAGTAAAGCGTATCGTTTTTGAAAATGATCAAAATTTATTTAAAATATTAGATGCAACACTAATTAGTGAATTACCTGATTATGACCGGAAAGAAATTAAAATTACAGGTAATTTTGGCGATATTCAAGTGGGCGGTACATATCTTTTTCATGGTCAGCTAGTTGTTCATAATAAGTTTGGTCTACAATTTAACTGTGAAAGTTACCAGCAGTCGTTACCACATGAAAAAGATAGCCTAATTAATTTTTTAAGTTCTAGTAAATTTCCTGGAATCGGTAAAAAAGCCGCAGAAAAAATTGTTTCCGTTTTAGGTGATAATGCATTATCGGTTTTAAAGGATAAGCCAGAAAAAGTTGCCACCTTGTCTTTGACGAAAAAACAGAAGGATAGTTTGCTTAATGGTGTAAGCGCCATGGATTCCTATTCAGAAATTGTTTTAAAATTAGCACAGTATGGACTGAATAAAAAAGTTGCTAATCGCTTATATCAAATTTACCATGGTGAAACTATAAACAAGTTAAAAGAAGACCCTTATGCAGCAATTGCAGATGTTTCAGGCTATGCTTTTAAAAGTGCTGACCGCATGGGCACTAATTTAAATATTGCTAGGGATGATCCAAAAAGAATTAGCGGCGCAGTTTTTCAAATTATGCTTGATGAAGTTAATAAAGAGGGCAATACCTATATTAAATTAGCAGATCTTTTGACGCGTTCAAGTAAATTATTAGCGCTTGATCAATTTGATCAGATTGCCAACTGCATTAATAAATTACAGCATGAAGGAAAAGTTGTGGTTTCAGGTGATGAGGCAGCTTTACAAAATATTTTTCAGACGGAAAACGAAATTGCTCTGGCAATGAAAAATTTAGTTAACCGGCAAAATAGTGATCAGTTTAAAGAAAAAGATGTTCAAGCAGCAATTGAAAAAGCGGAAAAACAGTTAAAAATTGAATATGATGATACTCAAAAAATGGCAATTAAGAATGCTTTAACTAATCCGATATCAATTTTAACTGGTGGTCCGGGAACCGGTAAAACCACTATTATTAATGGAATTTTGATAGCTTTACAAAAATTAGCCGAAATTCCAGCTTCAACTTTATATAGTAGTGATCCACCATTTTTGTTGGCTGCTCCAACAGGGCGAGCAGCTAAAAGAATGGAAGAAATAACAGGGATAACTGCTAAAACAATTCATCGTTTGCTGGGATTAGGAATCGGTGAAAATGATGCAACTGATTTGAATGAACTTAACGGTGAAATTTTAATTATTGACGAAATGTCGATGGTTGATATGTTTTTATTTAAGCAATTAGTTAATAGTATTGATCAAACTAAACATATTGTTTTTGTGGGTGATAAAGACCAATTGCCATCAGTGGGACCGGGAAATGTATTTAGTGATTTAATTAAAGCTGATGTTTTTCCTACTACTGTTTTAGAGCAAATTCATAGGCAAGGCGATGATTCAAGCATTATTACTTTGGCTCATGCCATAAATGAAGGGCAAAATTCACAAATTATTTTTAAAAAAACTAAAAATTATTCTTTTATTTCTTGTCCAACACATGAAGTTGATCACGTTGTGCAACAAATTGTCGAAAAAGCTTTAAATCATTTTGATCAAGATGATATACAAGTTTTGGGCGCAATGTATCAAGGTGAAGGTGGCGTTATTAATTTGAATAACGTGATTCAGGCAATCGTAAACCCTGCCAAAGCAGAAAGTAAATTTTTAGAAATTCATGACGAAATTTTTCGAATTGGTGATCGAATTTTACAGTTACAGAATAATCCAGAAAAAGATATTTATAATGGGCAAATTGGTAAAATAGTCTCAATTGATAATACTAGTACCAAAAATTGTATGACTGCTGATTTTGATGGACGTGAAATCAGTTTTAGCAAAAAAGATATGTTTGACTTAACTAGAGCTTATGCAATTACTATTCATAAGTCACAGGGTTCTGAATTCCCATTAGTTATCTTGAGCTTAACTATGCAAAATTATGTAATGCTTAAACGAAATCTTTTATATACGGCAGTGACTCGGGCAGCCCAAAATTTAGTCTTAATTGGTGATCCACATGCTTACACAATGGCTTTAACTAATTCGGGAAATGATCGGCAAACTGGATTATGTAAGAAACTTAAGAAACAGCTAGCTAAAGATGAAGAAGCGACGTTAAGTCTTAAGGAAAAAGCAAAAATAAGAGCAGCAGTAGTCAGTTCTGATTCCAAGACTTCGTATATTTTGACGCCCGAATTAATCTATTCTGGAGAAATTGACCCAATGATTGGTATGCAAGATGTCAATATTAAGCGCAAAAAATAATTAATAAGGAGTAATTTAATGACTAAGCAATCAAAAAGAGTGTGTACTGAATTAAAGCAAAAAATAATTAATTGGCTAGCTAGTAATATTAATGTATTGATATTTGATGAGAACACTATTGAAATTGCCACTTCACAAAGAGATGCACTGGGGGAAGAGGTATATTGTTTTGTTGAAAAGAAAGAAACTGCATTAAAAGTTACTGATGATGGTCGTTGTCTATTTAAACTCGACCCTAGTGCTAGTGATGAAGAATTGTTTGAATCTTGTGCCAACTTGATTTGGGAGGCAGGATTTGAAGTTAATCCTAGTACTGGTGTTATTTTTGCTGAAGTAGATTCAGAAGATTTAGTACCTAAAATTATCGACCTTGCGCGTTTACAGGTTGCAATTTCTTATTTAGTGTAAATATACTTCTGGAAGGAAATATAGTCATATTATCCTATTGTAAAAAGTGAAAAAACGAGTAGAATGTAATTCTGATGAAATAATTGAATGACAGAGAGCGTTCGTTTTGGAGGAAATAAATGATGAATACTATTAAACAGCACACTCAAGTACTAAGTAAAAATCAAAAGTGGACGATTGCATCTACTTCATCCGGATTTGCTTTAGAAAATATGGATGTGCTTTTTTTATCCTTTGCAATGAGTTCAATGATTGCTGATTTACATTTATCTGGTGGTGCTGCTGGATTAATTTCATCAGTGACCAATTTAGGTATGCTGGCTGGTGGTATTATTTTTGGTATTCTTGGTGATAAAATTGGGCGAGTGAAGACTTTTAGTCATACTGTAATTATCTTTGCAGTAGCTACGGCTTGCATGGCTTTTGCCAAGAATATTTATTTAATCTATGTATTGCGTTTTCTAGCCGGTATTGGTGCTGGTGGCGAATATGGGGTGGGGATTGCTTTGATTGCAGAAACTTTTCCGCAAGCTCAGATTGGTAAAATGACTTCGATTGCGGCCATTGGTGGCCAAGTTGGTGCCGTCTTAGCAGCTTTAATTGCCGCTTGGATTATTCCTAACGCTGGCTGGCATATGCTATTTCTAGTTGGAATTGTGCCGGTTGTATTAACAATTTTTATTAGAAAGCATCTTCATGAGAGTGAACAATTTTTAACAGCGAAGGCTAAAGAAAAAGGTTCATTGCTATCAAATGTCTTTAAAAAAATGTTTGCTACACCGCAGTTAGCATTGCAAAGTTTAGGCTTAATGTTGATGATGACAGTACAAATTGCTGGCTATTTTGGCTTAATGAATTGGTTGCCAACAATTGTCCAAAAGCAATTACATTTGAATGTTGCTAATTCCAGTTTATGGATGATTGCAACAATTATTGGGATGAGCATTGGTATGCTTACTTTTGGTTCTATTTTTGATTATTTTGGTCCTAGAAGAGCTTTTGGCATTTTCTTAGTTGGATCTGCTATTATGGTTTATACTCTCAGCTTAGCTACTAATATGCTAACTTTACTGCTAATTGGGGCAGTAGTTGGTTTCTTTTCTAACGGAATGTTTGGTGGCTACGGTGCTGTAATTAGTCGACTGTATCCAACTGAAATTAGGTCAAGTGCTAATAATATTATTGTTAATATTGGTCGGGCAATTGGTGGCTTTTCATCAGTCGTAATTGGTATTTTGATGGATCGATATAATTTAACCATTGTAATGGGCTTTTTGTCTGCTTTGTATATTATTAGTCTGATTGTTATGATTAATTTACCTGGCTTAAAGACTCTATCTCGCAATAAGGCATAGTTTAATTTAGATGTACTGAGAAAATTTTTTTCTTAAATATTTCTTACTTACTTGGCTAATAATGTCATATTTGTTATGCTGTATCCTAGAGACTAAATTTAAAAATATAGAAAGTTAGGATATTATTTTACATTTTAAAAACATTAAGTGGCAAACTGAGGAATATCGAAAAGTAAAAGAATTGTACGTAAAAGCTTTTCCTGAAGCTGAAAGATTCCATACTTGGCAACTACTAGTTATGGCTTTGCGAAAAAAAGCTCATTTTCAAGCTATTTACAACGAAACAGAATTTGTTGGTTTAATCTTTTTAGTTGAAGGAGAAACAGCGGTTTATTTAGCTTACTTAGCAATTATTTCAGCTAAGCATGGTCAGGGTTATGGTACGAAAGTATTACAGGCTTTAAGAGAGAATTATTACAATAAAGATATTATTTTAGATATCGAACCAATTAATAGTCTGGCACTAAACTATAACCAGCGGGTAAAACGGCTTCATTTTTATGAACGCAATGGCTTTAAGCAAACTGGTAAAAAATTAATTGATGCTGGGGGTCAATATGCGGTTATGACTACTGGCACAGTATTTAAAGCGGAAATCCTTAATCAGTTATTACATTATATGAGTTTCGGTCTACATAAATTTAAGGTTGAATGATATCACTAATTGGATTTAGCAAGTAACATAACTTAATTTAAAGGGTAAGCAATTTTTAAAATTGCTTACCCTTTTTTGCTTGTGTAGTAGGAACTTATTATTTTCAAGTATAAACTATAATTTAGTAAATATATTATTTCTTTTTTATTATGAGGTATAAAAAATGAAAAAAGTAAAAAATTAATAGTTAGTTTAGCGGCAGTTGCTTTGGCAACTGTGCCAGTAATTACCACTAGTCTTAATCAAGCTCAGGCAGCACAAACAACTGACCAAACGCAAAATAAAATTGCAACAGACGGTACCTTAACATTAAACCACAACACGCGCATTTATAATCAAAGAGGGCAAAAATTGTACTCTTACCAGGGAAGTAATGGCTTACTTAAAAAAGGGGCGACAGTTAAGTATGCTGATCAGGTTAAAGCAATAACTAATCCGGATACAAAGCGTTACTCCTTCCATAAAGAAAATTTTCAGGACTGGTTCTATTTACCATATAAAACAATCAAGGGACAGGAATATTATAGTATTGGCCATGGTGGTTATATAAAAGCTGCTAATGTTCAAGAAATTGATAGTTATAGTTTGTATACAAATTATGCCTACTGTTCGGCTAGCGAAGATAACAGAATCTGGAGTAGGCAGCAGTAATAATGCTAGAATAATTGATTCGCAAGGGAATTTTACTAATAAGTATATTAAGAAGGACTCCAAAATAGTAATTGACCGCACCTCCGATAGAGTTAGTTTAGCTGGTTCAATGGATATAATTGGGTTATCCAATTCAGATATGGAAGTATTTCGCTTAAAAAATAATAAGCAGCAATTCGTTTTGAGGGCCGATATTAAGAGAAGTTCAATACCAAGACAAGCTATTCTGCCATATACTAATTTTACGAGTGTAGTTACCATAAGGAAGACCCCACTATATAATATTCATGGCATTCCGGATAGTCATAGTATCGTTGAAAAGGGTGATAGTTTAGATGTTAAAAAATTACAGTATATTTGGGTTCCGAGCTTAAATAAGGCAGAATTATTTTATGAAGGAATAGAATTCTATAAAGGTGCTGAATTTAAGTATATTAAAGCTTCAGATGTTGAATATTTTCTGGGTGAGCACTTAGTACCGAGCAATACAGCAGTTGATGTAACGTCAAAAAAAACCGATTTTGATAAGTCCAGCATTTAAGATCAGTCATCTCAGCAGTTGTAAGTACTAGCTTGGTCAGATAAGTTTTGGCAAGTTGGCGGTTTTCTTCTGGAATTAAGTGTAATTTGTCTTCATGTTTCTTTCATTAATAATGCCCTTTTTTTATTATATACAATTATAAATTCAAAAAAATTATTTATTGCCAAATTTAGTCTTGTGGTTCTATGCTTTAGTAATACTTCGACTAATCTGCACTATGTTAAAATTATGTTGTTATATGTTTAAAAGATATACAACAAATTAAAATAAGCGTTATAATGTTCTTAGATATAATATGTAATTTATAATTACTTTTTTATAAATGAGGCGTAAAAATGAAATTTAAAAAAATTTTAGGCGTAGGTTCTTCTGCAATTATGTTAGCAACAGTGCCAGCATCCATGATGCTGACCACTAGTACTGCGTCAGCAGAGTAGACAGCATTGTCTTCGATTTCTAAGAATGATATAGCTCCGGTTGCTAATAAAGATAATCAATCATTAAGACAAATTGCTGAAAACAATAATCTTGAGTTATCAGTAGTTGAGCAACTTAATAATAATCTTGATCCTGATACACCAATCCCTAGTGGAACACCAATTTACTTACCACAAAATGTTGAAAATGCTGCTGATTATAGTGAAGGTACAGTTAACGACAATACCATTTTAGATTTTGGCAATGATCTTTTACGATCTTATGGTCGTAATCCTGTTGGTAACCCGTATGCTAATGTCCCAGCAAGTATAAAAAGTAAGTATTATGATAATTTAAGTAGTGCAAATAGATCGGCAAAAGTATGGATTGCTTATAATGAATCAACCTATAGTTATACAGCAGTCAATGGTCAGTACTATGGGCGTTTTCAATTAACTAAGTCTTACCTTAATGGAGATTATAGTAAAGTAAATTAAGAAAAAACTGCAGATAGATATGTCAAAAATTGGTATGGTTCATGGGAAAAAGCCAAACAATTTTGGCAAGCACATCAATGGTATTAGTGAGAAAAGCATATGAAAAAAATAATTAAAGTCTTGGTTGTTTTAACGATAGTATCGATGGGACAACTGCTGGCTACCACAAATAATACTACGGCCCAAGCTGCGCAAATAGAAAAACCTAAGCGTGTAACTAATAAAGCTTGGACTAAGAAGTTAGCTAAAGCTGGGTATGTTTTTGTATTACCTCATGCTGGTAAAGGCGCATTATATAAGAATACAACAGCCAAGGGGGGTAAATCATACAGCCGAAAGGTATTAAAGAAGCTTGTTAAGAATCATACACTATTTAAGGTCAGAAAGCTGACAACCATTAAAAACAGCATTTCCGTTGATTTGATTTCTAAGGATGGAAAATATAAAGGTTATACCAATTATGTGAATGGTATTTATAACAAAAACCTATTTAACAAGGACTTACAACCACTAATTAATGCTGAACTAAAAGTAATGATTGCTAGAGATAATAACGAACCTACTTCGGCTTTATTAGAGCAAGCACAAACGTTAGCTAGCGAGTTAACTGGTAAGAATAAGCCAATAGCTGATACTTCAATTAAACAGTTAAAACGTTATTTAAAGCATAGAGACATATCAGAAACACCGGTACTTCTAATTGGTAAGCATCCAGGTGACTTATTAGCAAATTAAAAGAAGAGTGAGTAGCTATTTTTACTCACTTTTTTGTTTGGTCGCATAGTAGAAAACTTATTACTTTGAAGTATAAACTATAATTTAGTAAATATATTATTTCTTTTTTATTATGAGGTATAAAAAATGAAAAAAAGTAAAAAATTAATAGTTAGTTTAGCGGCAGTTGCTTTGGTAGCGGTACCAGTAATTACCACTAGTCTTAATCAAGCTCAGGCAGCACAAACAACTGACCAAACGCAAAATAAAATTGCAACAGCCGATACCTTAACATTAAACCACAACACGCGCATTTATAATCAAAGAGGGCAGAAATTATACTCTTACCAGGGGAGTAATGGCTTACTTAAAAAATGGGCGACAGTTAAGTATGTTGATCAGGTTAAAGCAATAACTAATCCGGATACAAAGCGTTACTCGTTCCATGATGATAAATGGAATTGGTTCTACTTGCCATATAAGACAATTAGAGGGCAGGAATATTACAGCATTAGTCACGGTGGCTATATCAAAGCGGCAAATGTTGATAAAATTGATGGTGATAGTTTATATACAAATCAAACAACTGCCACTGTTGAGCATGTAACTCCTAATTCTAAGGGTGGATTAGATGTTTTTGATAGTCATCGAAATAATACTGGCCAAAAAATAAAAATAGGTAAAAAAGTGACTATTGATCGTGAAGCTGTACCATTTGCTTTAGATATGAATTATTATGAAATAGATGGAAATACTCCGTCAGCATTCTATGGTATAAAAAACCAAAATGAATATCTTTATACAGATAAAGTGAGAATTTCTGCACGTCAAATGTTATTGCCATATAGCAATTATACTACTGTAATGATAGGCAAAAATACTCTGGTTTACGATATTAATGGTAAACCAAAAAGCACAAATATAGTTCAAAAATATAAGGAACGGCCAGTTGATGAATTATTATATATATGGGTACCAAGTGATAATCGAGCTGAATTATTTTACAGATTAAGTGATAAACCTAATGAAGGATCGTTTAGTAATTCAACTGATTTTATTAAGGCTAATGATAATAAGTATATTTATGGGCCAAAATTAAAAGCAATAAATACAGCAGATGAAGCTAAAAATTTTGTGGCATTAGCTTCTAATGATGATAAAGAGAGTCTCCAAAGGTTGCTAGATAAAGAAACAAACATTAAAAACAGCGATCCATATAAATTTGGTAGTTACTTAGAAAAGAATACATATTTACATGCGGTTGATAATGGAAAAAAGGTTGTCCAAGAGTCACAGCCAACTCAAGCAGAAATAAATCAGGCTATTTGGAGTTTGCAAGATGCAACTGAAAAATTAAATGGAAAGAAAATAGTAGTTAAAAATATTAATAATCTAACGAAAGAAGAGACCAATCAAGTATATATGCTAGCTAAAAAGTCAATAGGAGAAGAGTATAAAGGGAAAAATATGAATATTGCAATCGAATTTAATCAAGACAGAACTAAACTTCTTCTTCATTTGTATGATAATATAACTGGTTTGAAATCGGAAAAGCAATTAAATATTTCTGATTATGTAACAAAAAAATAACAAAAAGTATACCTATATATTTTTAGGCCTTATGGCTTGCATAATTTAATTCAACAGAAATTTTTGTTTTATTACTAAATTGTTAATAAAAATACCCTAATTTCTTATACATGTAATAAATCGGAAGTATAAAAAACTAATATTGCTTTTTTGCACAGAATTCGATTAGCTTCAAGCTAAAAAATTAGCCCAGAAGTATTTCTGAAATCTGGTAATGATGCTAAAAGGACATACGAGCTGATACAATAAACAACGAATTTTAAGCTAAAAAAGTTGTTGTCTTTGTTTATTGATTAAAGTTAAACAAAAATTATTAAGTATGGCTTAGGGCAACTATTATAATTAAATAGACATGGCCAATTATTACCTAAGACTTTAAAGAGTGGGCAAAAATTAATTGTTGATATAATTGCTACTAGTGATAATTTTGGGGTAAACTTTGTACTCCTGCGTATCTAGATACATTTATTTGCAATTATGATTTTAAAAATACAGTGAGACAACAAATGACCTGGGCCAACATCTTTAATCAGTTATATGATGCACTATATTATGATAAGGACGATTATGGCGAAAGTGCTGCGAATATGATTCATTTTGGTAAAAAAGAAGATATGATAACAATAAAGTAGCATTATTTTATCAAGTTATAATTGGTGGCGGTATTTTGATGAAAGCTTCGGATGTAAAGTATCTAGCTGGTTCGGATTTACCAGTTCCTGAAAAGAAATAGTAATAAATAATTTAAATAAAAAAGCAAGAAACTTTAAAATTTCTTGCTTTTTATATTTTTTAATACCTGAACAAGTTAAATTGCTTGACGGCAAATTCTAGCTTAAAAGAGTTAAGCTTAACTTCTTCACCATCGACCTGTGCAAACTCTTTTTTATTGACAGTGACGGTAATTTTTTCTGCTTCAATATAATGAAATTGGGGATCGTGAATATGCGAACCATCCTTTAATAAGTTAATAAAAAGTTTGACTAATTTATTTAGACCAAATTTTTCAACGACTACGGTATCAATTTTATGATTGTCAATTCGAGCACTAGGTAATAGGGGAATACCACCCCCTAAATAAGGATGGTTAGTTGTAGTAACTAAAAAAGCTTTTTGATAATACCATTGTTGATGATCACTCTTAATTTCAACATTAAAAGTGTCTTGTTTACGCAAGCCGAATAAAATATTTAGGCCATAGACAAGCTTACCTTTATCTAGCTTATTCAAGATTTTTTTTAATTCGGAAATATTGCTTAAATGATTAACACATGCATCAAAACCAATGCCAAAACTATTGGCAAAATAATAAAGTTGATTAAGATGACCATCTATTTGAAATGAGCCACAATCAACTTTATCGGGTATTAGGCTTTTCTTTAAGCGTAGCAACAAAAGTTTCGGATCAGAAGATAACTTAGCTGCTCGGGCAAAGTCATTACCAGTTCCAGCAGGTAAATAAGCAAAGGGGGTCTCGGGATTGCTTGAGCGTTTAATCCCATTAAGTGCCTCATTAAGTGAACCATCACCACCAATTACTATTAGTACTTCACCTTCATTATGTATATTGCTACCGTATTCTTGAGCAAGTTTAATCGTTTGTCCCGCATAGGTACTTTTCTTAATATCAAAATCAATATTTTCATTTATTAAGAGCAAAACCAATTGATAAAGTATTTTTTTGGCTCGTCCGTTACCGGCAGTTTCATTAACAAGCAGGTGTAATCTTAGTTTTTTGTTCATTAATCCTTATTTTTAAAGCAAAATCAGAAATTTTACTTCTTTTCAACTAGCATTGGTAAAATCATCGGTCGTCTTTTAGTTTTTGAATATAAAAAATCAGAAAGATTATCAACAATTGCCTTACGAATAATACTATCTTTGGGATTGTCAGTTTTATCCATTTCAGTTTTAAGAATATGATAAATATGTTTTTGTGTCTGACTGATTAAATCAGTAGATTCACGCATATAAACAAAGCCGCGACTTAAAACATCAGGTCCTGCTAAAACTCGTTTATGCTTATAGTCAACAGTGGCAACTACAACAACTAGACCATCTTCTGATAAAACTTGGCGATCATGAACCACTACATTCCCCACATCAGCTGTCCCGGATGTATCGACATAAACATCTCCAGCAGGAATGTGTCCAGCAATTCGTGAACCTTCTGGTCCAAAACAAATTACTTCGCCGTTCTCTAAAACAAAAGTGTGGTCTGCTGGTATCCCGGCAGCTTGTGCCAGTTCGGTATGAATTACTTGCATGCGGTATTCACCATGAACTGGAATCATATATTTAGGCTTAGTCAATCTAACCATGATTTTTAATTCTTCTTGCCCACCATGGCCAGAAGTATGTACATTATTTACTCGTCCATGGATAACAGTAGCTCCACCTTCCATTAATTTGTTAATCAGGTGGTTAACACTAAGCGTATTTCCAGGAATTGGGTTTGAAGAAAAAATAACAGTGTCTTCTGGTTGCAGACTTATTTGTCTATGAGTTCCATTTGCAATTCGAGAAAGGGCAGCTAATGGCTCACCTTGGGAACCAGTACATAAAATCATTACTTCATCAGGTGGAGTATGATTAATTTCATTAGCATCAACAATTAGTCCTTCAGGAACACTAAGATAGCCTAAATCAATGCCATTTTGTACGCCATTCTCCATACTTCGACCAAAGATTGCTACTTTACGTCCCGTATCAATTGCTGCTTGAATTGCAGTTGATACGCGATAAAGATTCGAGGCAAAGGTAGCGAAGATAATCCTGCCATGGATACCTGTAATAATGTCATGCAGTGATTTGGCTACAAACCGTTCAGATTTAGTAAATTGGGCTACTTCGGCATTGGTTGAATCTGATAATAAAGCTAGCACTCCTTCATTACCTAATTGAGCCATTTGTTGAAAATTAGGTGCTGGCTGGTTCATAACAGGAGTTAAATCAAATTTAAAATCACCTGTAAAAATAACCGCACCTAATGGAGTGTGCACAGCAATTCCCAAGGTATCTGGAATTGAGTGAGTAGTTCTAAAAAAGCTAACGGATAATTTTTTGAATTTTAATACAGTATCTTCATGTTCTTCATGCAATTCTGTTGTTCGCAAGATTCCGTGCTCTTCTAATTTACCTTTGATTAAAGCAAGAGCAAATGGGGTAGCATAAACAGGAATTTCGGGTATTTTTTCAAGTAAAAAAGGTATTCCTCCGATATGATCTTCATGTCCGTGACTTACAACCAGTGCTTTGATTTTTTTTCGATTTTTGATTAGATAGGAATAGTCGGAAATAACATAATTAATACCAAGTAAATCATCTTCAGGGAATTTAATACCACAATCCATAATGACGATTTCATCTTGGTATTGAACACAATACATATTCTTGCCAATTTCGTGCAACCCCCCGATTGCTACGATAGCAACTTCATTATTTTTAATACGCACTTAAATTACTTCTTACTTTCAAAAGATGTTAATTTAAAATCAGCGTGTTCTTTTTCGTATTGCAGTGAATTGCCGGCTAATTCTTGGATGAGTTCGATATTATAGGGGGTATTGTCTTCAACCATTGTTCTAGCCGTAACCATATTTTCTGCCTCTAAATAAAGAGTTTGGGTTGTTTCACGTCGAGGATTGACAACCTTGTCTTTTTGATACAAAACTTTGTAGATCATATTTGTATTCTCCTTAATATTTTTTAAAAAACGTTCTTAATGTAGATACTCAAGGTATCTAACAGCTAGTAAGATTCTACCATAATTGTTATTTCAAGTATAGAAACAAGTTATCAGGATTAATTAAAAAAGCCGCCTGATACAAGTATAAAACTTAGAGTCTGTGAGGCTAAGATCTTAGTATTGGCGGCTTTAATTAGTAAACAATGACAGTATCGTCAGCTAGTTTAAATGGGTCTTGTTTATTAATTCGATCATAAAATAAATGTCCGCGTAAATGTTCAATTTCATGAGAAGCAACAATTGCAGGGTAATCTTTTAAATTAATTATTTTTTCAGTTCCATCAACTGTGTAATATTTTATTTTTAGTTTGTCAGGACGAGGCACATAGCCATCAATTACTTCGTCAACGCTTAAGCAGCCTTCCCCTTCACTTAAACAAGCCTGTTGAACAGATTCAGATAAAATTTCCGGATTAACAAATGTGTCTTTAAAAACTATTTCGCCTTCATTATTGGGTACAAGTAAAGCGGCCATTTGCACACTTTCTCCTACTTGTGGTGCAGCTAAACCAACACCAGCACGTAATTGGTGTTTTTGAGCAATTTTGGGATCTTGAGAATTAATTAAATATTCCATCATTCTGTCGGCTAATTTTTTATAGTGGTCACTTAAAGGGAAGGATAAAGGTTCAGCTACTTTCCGTAACACTGGATTGCCATCACGGGTTATGTCTTTCATTAAAATCAATTACATTCACTCTTTCACAAAAATTTATATATCTATATTTTTAACATAGGTTAGGCTAATTTGTCCTGTTTTTATTCTATACTAAAATTTTGATTTGAAAAAGAGGGATAAACGTTGACCGTTGTTATAGTTAGGTGTTAAAATCAATGAGCGTAAATATACAGATATGAAACACTTCGATTAGCATGTTTTTGACGTGCCGCCGAAACTGTGACCACGTCACAGTTTTTTTATTGAGGAGTGGAGGAGGAATACTTTTGTCAGAAAAAAGAAGAAACGATATTAGAAATATAGCCATTATAGCTCACGTTGACCATGGTAAAACCACTTTAGTTAATCAATTGTTGAAGCAATCTGATACTCTGTCTGAACACATGACTATAGAAGACCGAGCAATGGATTCAAATGATATTGAACGTGAGCGTGGTATTACTATTTTATCTAAGAATACTGCGGTAAAATTTGGTGACACTACCATTAATATTTTGGATACACCAGGACATGCTGATTTTGGTGGTGAAGTTGAGCGAATTATGCATATGGTTGATGGTGCCTTACTTTTAGTTGATGCATATGAAGGTACAATGCCGCAAACTCGTTTCGTTCTGAAGAAGGCACTGGAAGCTGGTGTTAAACCTGTTGTCGTTATCAATAAAATTGATCGTCCAGGAGCTCGTCCGAAAGAGGTATTAGATGAAGTACTTGAATTATTTATCGAACTCGGTGCTAACGATGAGCAATTAGACTTTCCAGTTGTTTATGCCTCAGCTTTAAATGGTACTTCTTCTTATGATGAAGATCTTTCAACCCAAAAAGAAACGATGGATCCAATTTTTGAAACTATCATTAAGACAATCCCAGCTCCTATTGATAATGTTGATGAGCCATTACAATTCCAGATTACAATGCTTGATTGGGATGATTATGTAGGCCGTATTGGTGTAGGTCGTATCTACCGCGGTCAAGTTAAAGTAGGCGATAATATCACAGTTATGAAGCGCGATGGTTCAAGTCAGAATTTCCGTGTTACTAAATTATTCGGTTTCTTTGGGCTTAAGCGTAATGAAATAACTGAAGCCAAAGCTGGTGACATTATTGCGATTAGTGGTATTAATGATATTTTTGTTGGAGAAACAATTGCTTCAGCTGAAGAACCTGAAGCATTGCCATTTCTTAAAATTGATCCACCAACCTTACAAATGGATTTTGTTGCTAGTGATTCACCTTTTGCTGGACGTGAAGGTGATAAAGTTACCCCAAAGAAATTAGAAGATCGACTAATTAAACAGACTCGGACTGATGTTTCATTGAAAGTTGAGCCCACAGATCAAATTAATGCCTGGACTGTTTCTGGACGTGGGGAATTACACCTTTCCATTTTAGTTGAAGAGCTACGTCGTGAAGGCTTCGAATTACAATTATCCCGGCCAAAGGTTATTTACCGTGAAATTGATGGTACGATGTGTGAGCCATTTGAAGCAGTTCAAGTTGATACTCCTGATGAATATGTTGGTTCGGTAATCGATTCTCTTTCCCAAAGAAAAGGTGAAATGAAGAATATGGCTTCAACCGGCAATAACCAAACTCGTTTAGATTTCTTGGTTCCATCGCGCGGATTAATCGGCTATAACAACGAATTCATGTCGCAAACAGGTGGTTATGGCATTATGAACCACAGTTTTGATTCATATAAGCCTGTGGTAAAGAATTGGGAACCTGGACGTAAAAACGGCGCTTTAGTTTCAATCAGTCAAGGTAAGTCAACTACATATTCTTTACAAACCGTTGAACAACGTGGTGAGTTATTTATTGGCGCGGGTGTTGAAGTCTATGAAGGAATGATTGTTGGTCAGTCTTCACGTGATCGCGACATTGCAGTTAACGTTATTAAGGGTAAGAATTTAACTAACACGCGGGCAGCTGGTAAGGACCATGCGGCTGCAATTAGAACACCGAAGAATATGACTTTAGAAGAAGCAATTGAATTTTTAAATGATGATGAATATTGTGAAGTAACTCCAGAATCTATTCGTCTTCGTAAAAAGATTTTAAATACTTCTGAACGACAAAAGGCTGATAAAAAGCGTAATCGTAATTAAGTAACAATATTAAAGGCACTCACTAATGAAGTGGTGTCTTTTTTGTTTTATAATTACAGAGACAACTTACTTAATAGGAGGTCTACTTGTGCGCCAAAAATTACATCATCTTGATTTTTCGATTTTGGTACCATATTTATTGCTAGTTATTTTTGGGATAATTATGGTATATTCTGCTAGTTCAAACATTATGTTAGTGAATGGTTTTAAGCCAAGTTTTTATGGTATACGGCAAGCTTGGTATGCCATAATTGCTATTTTTGTTTTTGCTAGCTTAAGTTTCTTTTTAAAATTGGAAATTTTCAAAGAGCGCAAATTTGTTATTTGCTTTTTAGAAATCAGCTTGATTTTATTACTATATTTAATTGCTTTAAAGATTATTAAAGGTTCTGATGCTGCCGTTAATGGGGCAGTTGGCTGGATTGATCTAAAAGTAATCAAAATACAGCCACTAGAAATTGCAAAACTAGCCTTGGTCATTTATTTGGCTTATTTTTTAGATCGACACGATGGCAGTTTTAGTAAGGGTAATATTGTTGAAAACTTATATCGACCTGCAATTTTAGCCGCATTTATGATGTTTTTAGTAGTTATTGAACCGGATTTAGGCGGTACGGCAATTTTAGCAATGATAGTCATTGTTATGTTCTCTTTATCAGGAATCCCGGTTAAAAATGCGTTGATTTTTTTATTTAGTATTGCTGCAACTGTTACTTTACTAGTTTTTTTAATTATTCATTGGAATCCTAAATTCTTACAAGATAATTATCAATATCAACGACTAATGTCTTTTATGCATCCATTTGAACTTGAGCAAAAGGGTGGCGCTCAATTGGTTAATTCCTATTATGCTATTCACAATGGTGGCTTGTTTGGTGTTGGTCTAGGTAATAGTATGCAAAAAAGAGGCTATTTACCGGAACCGTATACTGACTTTATTTTATCTATCGTAGCTGAAGAACTAGGTGTTATTGGTGCTTTGGTGGTATTAGGCATATTATTTTATTTAATGTGGCGGATTATGGAAGTTGGAATAAAGGCTAAGTCACAATTTAATGCGCTAGTGTGTTTTGGAATTACTACAATTATATTTACTGAAACATTATTTAATGTTGGCGCAGTTATTGGACTATTACCGATTACAGGAGTTACATTGCCATTTATTTCATATGGGGGGTCGTCCTTAATTGTTTTGTCTACGGCAATAGGACTTGCTCTTAATATAGCTGCTAACGAAAAGATAAGAAGGGAAATAGATAATAGATGAGTGTTAATCAAGACCTGGCTAATACCCAGTTAACTTCGAGACAAGGACTAATTGTTTATCTTAATTCCATAAGTAATCAATATAAGTTACGTCGTTTCGGTGATATTGTTTATTCTTCGAATAAATTGCGCTATTGTATTCTATATGTCAATCAAAATGATGTGGAAAAGATAATTACAATATTAGAGGCTCAGGATTTTGTCAATTGTATTGAAAAAACTATGGCAGATAATATTAATCTAGACAGTAAGCATATTGAACAACAAATAAGTGAAATGGCTAAGACTGCTGGAGAAGAATTAGAAAAAAATAAAGATATGGAAAATTAGCGATGAGAATTATTTCTGGTAAATTTGCAAAACGAAATTTATTTACTTTGAAGAGTCAAAAAACTAGGCCTACAAGTGATAAAGTCAAAGAATCGTTATTTAACAGTTTAGGCCAATTTTTTGCTGGTGGGCAAGTATTGGATTTATATGGCGGTAGCGGCGCATTAGCAATAGAAGCAGTCTCACGTGGCTATAGTCACGCAGCAATTGTCGATATTAACTATCAAGCAGTCGCGATAATTCGGAAAAATGTCGCCTTGACTGGTGAGGAAAACCGATTTGATGTGTATAAAATGTCAAGTAATTTAGCACTTAAGCAATTTTCTATTAAGGGACAAAAATTTGATTTGGTCTTCTTGGATCCCCCCTATGCTAAGCAGCAAATCAGTGCTGATATGCAAAAAATGGTTAGATTAGATTTGCTAGCTGAACAAGCGGTTGTTGTAGCAGAAACAGATGAAGGAAGTAATTTAGGTGAAGTTAGTGGCTTTAGTTTGGAAAAACAACATCACCTAGGACGAACGATAGTTAGCTTTTATCGAAAGGAAAAATAATGACTAAAGCACTCTTTCCTGGCAGTTTTGATCCAGTTACTAACGGACACGTTGGAATAATTAAGCAGGCAGCTAAGTTATTCGATCAAGTAGATGTATTAATAATGACTAATACTGCTAAACATTATCTTTTTTCACCTGATGAACGAGTAAATCTGGTTGAAGATGCAATAAGTAATTTATCCAACGTTCAAGTTATCAAAAGACCTGACCAACTAACAGTCAATGTTGCACGTCAATTAGATGCGACGGTAATTGTTCGCGGGGTACGAAACACAGAGGATTTCTTATATGAACAGCAAATTGCAGCCATGAATAAAGTGTTGGCACCAGAAATTGAGACAATTTTATTATTTACTCAACCTCAAGAAAGTTTTATTGCTTCAAGTATCGTTAAGGAAGTTGCGCGGTTTGAGGGAGAAGTTGAATCATTTTTACCAGCAACTGCTGCTCGGGAATTGAAGAAAAAAATGAGGTCAACTAATAATGAGTAATACGAAGCAACAAAATAAAAAAGGTAAGCAATCTACAATTAAATGGCTATTTTCAATTCTAGCAATATTGGCAATAATTATTGGCTTAAGTTGGCCAACCAATTATTATATTGAAATGCCTGGTGAGGCTGTGGCCACTAATCACTTTATTAAAAGCCAAAAAAAAGTACCCCAAAATTTTTATCTAGTTACGGTTAGTGAAACTAGTCAACCGGCATCAGTTTTTGAATATCTGCTAAGTTACACCCAAAAATTTGCTACTAGAGTACCCAAAGATGAGCTATTAGGCAATGCTACAAATAGTCAATATCAAGAATTACAAAAATGGTATATGCAAACTAGTCAGCAGAATGCCATTTATTATGCCGCTAAAAGAGCTAAGTTAAGGCCAAAGTTAAATTATGAAGGCGTCTATGTGATGCAAGTGCAAAAGAATTCTAGCTTTAAAAATAAACTTAAAGTTGGCGATACAGTCCTGGGCGCTGATCAGCATAATTTTCACTCAACTGCAGAAATGATGTCATACTTTCAAAAGAAAAAGATTGGTACAAAAGTTAAAATTAAAGTTTTACGAAACCAAAAGTACTATACTTTTTCTGGGAAAATTGTTAAAGTTGCCGGCACTGGCAAGGCCGGAATTGGCATTCAGTTAGTTGAACACATTAAAGTAACTACCAAGCCTAAACTTAAAATTGATGCTGGTGAAATTGGCGGACCATCAGCGGGCTTAATGTTTACGTTAACAAGTTATGAAATTTTTACTCAAGGTAAATTAGCTAAGGGACATAAGATAGCGGGTACTGGTACAGTTGCACCTGATGGTAAAGTTGGTGTCATTGGTGGAGTAGACAAAAAAGTTGTGGCTGCTGATAAAGCTGGAGCGGAAGTGTTTTTTGCCCCAACGGATACTTCGGTCGTTAAACAATCTGAAAGTAATTATGTAGTTGCTAAAAAAACTGCCCAAAAAATTGGGACTAAAATGAAAATAGTTCCAGTGCACACAGTCGATGATGCAATAAACTATTTGACAAATAATTATTAAAAAAAGCTCAGAAAAAATTCTGAGCTTTTTTTTCGTATATAACTTTAAGGAGGAAAGAGGAATGAATTGGGAAAAGATCAGGGATTGGCTCATTGAGCATAAGCAATACGTCATTATAGGGGTAATTTTTATTTTTATTGTATTTTGGAA
Organism: Lactobacillus sp. ESL0237; assembly: GCF_003692985.1. Lineage (NCBI taxonomy): Bacteria > Bacillati > Bacillota > Bacilli > Lactobacillales > Lactobacillaceae > Lactobacillus > Lactobacillus sp. ESL0237. The sequence goes on from NZ_REHE01000007.1 coordinate 62,029, forward strand.
TAAATATGAAAATCGTGCACCAACCGTTGATGACCAGTTGGGTATTAAACAAACACATGTTCAAAAGAGTGCTTCAAATAAGCAAAAACAGCAGAAGAATGAAGTTGATAAGCCGCAATTTGTAGCAAGAAACAGTGATATAACTTGCGATATTTCAGGTGCTATTAAGCACCAAGGAGTCTATACTTTAAAAAATGGTGCAAGGCTACAGGAACTAATAACGGCAGCAGGTGGAATTGTAAGCAATGCCCAGCTAAAGAATGTAAATCGAGCATTAATTTTAAAAGATCAAGACAAGATTCACATTCCATATAAAGGTGAGAAAATCAAAATAAGTGAAATAATTATTTCTGCAAATTCAAGTCAAGGTGAAGCAGCAAGTACCTCTGCGACCGCAGTAGCAGCTACTAATTCTAATCAATCGGCTACGGGGAAAGTAAATATCAATACTGCAAACGAACAGGATTTACAAAAGCTAACTGGAATTGGTGAAAAAAAGGCAGCTCAAATAATTGCTTATCGTCAAAAAAATGGTCTTTTTAAAAGAATTGAAGATTTAAAGCAAGTTTCAGGTATTGGAGATAAAACTTTTGCAGCACTTAAAAATCAACTGGAAATTTAGGCAGCAGTTACAGCCAGGATTTTTTTTACTTACTGCGCTCTTATTTATTGACTTGAGTTTTTTAATATATCAGTGTTTCAAAATAGAACAAACAATTGTTTGTAGTTTATTCGGATTATATTTTATTTATTTATTATTAAAAAAATATTCAGCTTTAAAAAATGTATTAGCATTATTTTTGATTTTAGCAGCTGTAAGTGTAACTTTAAACAGGCACCATCCAACTTTTTCCCTTACTAGTAGTTCTTCAATTGAACTTTATCCTGATCAAGTAAACTTAAAGGATAATTGGCTTACTGGGGTAGGTAAGGTAAAAGGGACCCCAGTTTTAGTAACAGCAACTATTACGGATATGCAAAAAAAGCAACTGGAGCGTGGCTATCAAGTAGTTTTAACTAAGCTTAATGAGGAAGTTAAAAAAATTGATCAAGCAACTAATTATGGTCAATTCGATTTACGTAAATATTACTTAGGAAAAAATATAACGCAGCAGATTAATTTAAAGAGTTGTCATATTAAAACTCGAGTAGCTGGAATGATAAATTATTTACATTATTTACGCTTTTGTTTACAGTCTTATTTTAAAAAAATGCCACAATTACTATGCTTTTTTAGTAGTGAGTTGATACTAGGGGAAAATCCTAGTCAAGCTAATCAGCCGATTCTAGATAATTATCGCGATCTTGGCGTTATTCATATCTTGAGTATTTCAGGGTTACATGTAGGCATATATACTATACTTATTAGCACTATCTGCTGCTATTTTAAATTAACAGAATTTGAAACTTTTGCTTGCTGTGTGCCACTTTTATTAGGAGGAATTTTTTTTAGTAATTACCAAGCAGGCTTTATTCGGGCCAGCTTATCTTATTTTTTAAGCCAGATGTTCAAATTTCATCGCTTTCCAATTGCTAAATTAGACTTACTAGGGCTGACATGCTTAGTCCATTTATTAATTGATCCACGTTTAATGATGCAAGCTGGGGCTCTTTTAAGTTATGTACTTAGTTTTGGCTTGGCTATTACAGATAAGCTACCTAATTTTAAACAGTCATTATTATTAAATATCTTTTTAGCCCCTTTGCTATTACTCTTCTTTTTCCAGTTAAATCTATTAACTGTAATTTTCAATTTGTTGATTGTGCCTTATTTTAACTACATTATACTGCCACTTACTTTTATAAATTTACTAACTTTTAGCCTTGTACCTAGCATGAGTACGGTTTTTGAAAAAATTTTAATGCTGGGAGAGCAACAAATCGGTAGCCTATCGGCTTCTAAAATTGGCCTATTAACTTTTGGTAAAATCAATTGGTGGCAATGCCTACTGCTAATTAGCTTAACAATAATTTTACTGTCTGATCAGAATGAGCCATATTTTAATCGGTTGCAACGAAAGTGGCTCTTTCAAAGTATAGGGTGGCTATACTTGATTTTGTTTTTAATAATTCATTTTCCGTTAACTGGTCAAGTAACTTTTATCTATGTTGGGCAAGGAGATAGCATTTTAATTACAACGCCTTTTCCTAGGAGAGCTTATCTGATAGATACTGGTGGTAAGCTTAATTTTAGTAAGCAAAAAGTGCAACCACAAATCAATAAAATTACGCTTCCCTTTTTAAAAGCTCAGGGAATTAGCAAACTTAATGGCATTTTTGTAACGCATAAGGATACTGACCATATTGGAGATTTAGGACCACTTATGAGTCAAATTCCAGTCGAAAGATTATATTTTGCACAAGGGTTGATGGCTAATCCTTCTTTTAAAAAGCGTATAGAAAAGCGCATAAAATTGAATCAGCTAGTGCAATTATTAGCGGGACAAGAAATTAAGGAACCACAAATTAAATTTAATATCGTTTATCCCTTTAAACCGGGACAAGGTGAAAATAAAGATTGCTTATCAATTTTTTTCAAAGTTGCAAATAAAAGCTGGTTATTTACCGGCGATTTAGACCAAGAAGGTGAACAAAAGTTGATGGCTAAATATAATTTACAGGCTAATTATTTCAAATTAGGTCATCATGGTAGTAAAACCTCGTCTAATCCTGATTTTTTACATAAATTAGCGCCAGAAATTGTCTTTATTTCAGCTGGTCGTAATAATCGCTTTGGACATCCTCATGTAGAAACTATTGCTACACTTAAAAAATTAGGCATTCCCTGGGTTTCAACACAGGATTGCGGCATGATTTCTTGGACATATGGTAAGTTTACTAAACCTAAATTTAATCGTTTTCTAAAGTAAAAATAAGTTAGCGATATTGCCGTTTTATTAACTTGGCTAAATTCTGATTTTGAATATATACTTTATTTCATCATAAATTAGGCGTGGGTTTCAACAGTAGACTATGATATGATTAATTAGATTTATACCAAATTTTAGGTTTTGATAATGGTGAGTAGCGATGACTTTACTTTCTTTATTTAAAAATTCAAGTAAGAATAATCCGCAAACGCTGATTACGGGAAATGATGCCTTTTTAAATGATTATTTGGCTGCCTCATTTACACATGAAGAAGCTTTTTCTGGCTTTGACTATCTAACTATTGATTGTGAAAATGATGGGCTAGATTTGTTGATAGCTGATTTAACTGAATCAAGTCTATTTAGTCAGAAAAAGGTAATTTTGGTGAAAAATCCATTTTTTTTAAAGGCTAAGGTTCCACAAAAATTAAAAAAGCAAACGGACCAACTACAAAAAATTTTTACTAATATTGAGCAGCTAGATGATATTGTTGTGCTAGTTGCTTCGGATGACAAACTTGATCGACGTAAAAAGTTAACGAAAACTGTCTTAAATAAGTTTAATGTTGTTGATACCACAGTAAAAAGTTACGAAGTTGGGAAAATAATTCAGGCAATTATGAATACCCAGGGTTATGAAATTTCAAGATCAGCATTACAATTGTTACTTGAACGAAGTGATCAAGTTTTAGATACTGCACTAAGTAATTTTAATAAGTTAAAGCTAGTTGCAGATAATGGCAAAATTACATCTGAATTAGTTGAAAAAAATATTGACCTTTCTTTGGCACAAAATATTTTTGCAATTTTGGAAGCTGCACTAAAACATAATTATCAAGAAGCAATTGATCGATTAGAAAATCAGTTGCGTGAAGGAACTAATCCAATCCAACTACTTGCTGTTTTTGAAAATCAGTTAGAATTAATTTTGGTAGTCAAAATTTTACAGCAGCGAAGCAGAACGGAAATGGAAATTGCTAAAACACTAGGGGTACATCCCTATCGGGTAAAGGTGGCCCTTAGCAACAAATTTGCAGTTACTCAGATAGAAAAGTTGCTTGAGCAGGCGATTGAGCTAGATTTCAATTATAAAAATGGTCAATATCGGGAAAGTATTTTTTTGAAATTATTTATTTTAAGCATATAAAAAAGCAAGAATGAACTCATTCTTGCTTTTTATTTTAGTTATACAAGTTTATTTAGCTAACTTAGCTAAGCGGCTCTTGTCACGACTAGCCTTGTTCTTATGAATAAGACCCTTTGAAGCAGCCTTATCTAATGCACGGGCAGCAGCAACATGTAATTCGGAGGCGTTTTCAGCACCAGCAGCTTGAGCAACCTTGAACTTCTTAACAGCAGTTCTTAATTGATTCAATTGAGCGGCATTGCGCTTTCTAGTAGCGTCTTGAGTTTTAACACGTTTAATAGCTGACTTGATTTGTGGCATAAAATTCACCTCCAATAATTGTAAATTCACTTAGTAAATTATACTGAAGAATAATTGCAGATGCAAGCTAATTTATACTTGCTTTTTAAAAAAATAATCTGTATTATACTATTGTTGTGAACCGTTAACGCTGTTTGCACGCTCACACCTGACGGTTAACGTTGTTAACGGCAATTATTTAATGAAAGGTGAAATATTATGGCAATTTCAAAAGCAGAAAAAGATGAAATTATTAAAAAGTTTGCGACTCATGAAGGTGATACTGGATCAACAGAAGTTCAAGTTGCAATATTAACAACAGATATTAACAATTTAACTGAACATATGCGTAATCATTCGCATGACCACCACTCATATGTTGGTTTATTGAAAAAGATCGGTCATCGCCGTAACTTGCTTCGTTATTTGCAAGATAATGATATTAATCGCTACCGTGAATTGATTAAGAAGCTTGGTTTACGTCGTTAATTTAATAAAATAAAAAGTCAGTTCGAACTAGGAACTGACTTTTTATTTTTCTCATCATTAATTTTTATGCTAGAATGAAAAAAGACACTTTTTTACGTTGTGATCGTAATGATCCATAAAATAACAATTGAATAGCAATAGAAAAGGAAATATTGATGACTGATCAAGTTAAAATAATGATTTTGGGCGGCGTACGTGAGCAAGGAAAAGACATGTTTGCTGTCCAAGTAAATGACGAAATTTATATTCTTGATGCTGGTTTAAAATATCCTGATAGTACCTTGTTTGGAATTGATTTGGTTATCCCAGATCTTGATTTTTTTGAGCAGTATAGTGATCAGGTAGTTGGCATCTTTTTAACACATGGACATGCTGATTCTATCGGGGCATTGCCATATATATTACGTAAGTATGATATTCCGGTTTTTGGTTCGCAGCTCACAATTGAATTAGCAAAAATAAAAGTTAAACGTGAAAATAAGCGTCTAAAGACAAGTCTTTTTCATGTGATTGATGCAGATACAGAAATTGAATTTAAAAATTCTAATATTTCTTTCTTTCACACCACGCATTCAATTCCAGATTCTTTAGGAATTGATGTTCATACAAATGCGGGTGAGATAGTTTATACCGGTGATTTTAAATTTGATTTATCTGCAGCACCAAATTATCGGACTGATTTAGATAGATTGGCAGAAATTTCACAAAAAAATGTCTTGGCTTTGTTAAGTGACTCTTCTAATGCTGAAGCCACCTTACCAAATGTTTCGGAACAAGAAATTGGCGAATATGTGACTAATGTTTTCCGTAATGCAAAGGGAAGAGTGATTGTTGCAGCCAAAGCTTCTAATTTGATTCGTATACAGGAAGTATTAAATGCTGCTTATAGAACTGGTAAAAAAGTGTTGTTAACAGGCCGAGATGTTGCCAAAATTGTCCGTACAGCGATGGGCTTAGGTTATTTAAAAGTGCCGAAGGGGCTTTTGATACGTGTTAAAGACTTAAAGGAAATACCAGAAAATAAAGTGGTTATCCTTGAAACAGGTCAAATGGGCGAGCCCCTTAATTCATTACAGAATATGGCCAAGAAGCGCCATACGATGATTACCATTCATCCCGGAGATCTCGTTTTTATTGCAACTACTCCTTCTCATGCAGTTGAAACAACAGTAGCACAAACCAGTGATATGGTTTATCAAGCAGGTGGAAGGGTTATTGAATTAGGGCGTGCTAAAAGTACGAGTGGGCATGCTACAGGGACCGATTTACAAATGTTAATTAGTATCCTCAAGCCTAAATTTGTAATACCAGTTATTGGTGAATATCGCTTACTTGAAGCCCATAAAGACTTAGCAGTTAAAGCAGGAATAAGTCAGGAAAATGTAATAGTTACGCGTAATGGTGATTGTTTAAACTATGATTTTAAACAAGCTAAATTTTATTTGACTGACCCGGTTCCAGGTGATGATATCATGATAGATGGCTCTGGTATTGGAGATGTAGGTAATATTGTGCTACGTGACCGGGAGGTTCTTTCTGATGATGGGATTTTTATTGCAGTAGTAACTATTGATCGCCGAAAGAAAAAAATTATAGCTCAACCTCAAGTTACTAGTAGAGGTTTCGTTTATATTAAAGCAAATCGACAATTGATGCAGGATAGTGTTGAGTTAATTAAAAGCACAATTAAAAATAATTTTGAACATAAAAAGTTTGATTGGACTGAAATCAAACAGGATGTACGCAATGATTTAGAGAAGTTTTTGTACAAAAAAACTAATCGGCGACCGGTTGTTTTACCGGTGGTAATGGAAGTTAACCAAAACCGGCACCGAGCTTTACAAAAACGCAACGGCAAAAATAACGATTACCACTCAGTTGATGTAAATAAATCTGGCAAGCGAATTATTAAGAAAGATTAATTATGACTACATTAAGTCAAAAAAATTTATTGCAGCTTGCAAGAAAAAATGAGTTAGATGGCAATGTGACACTAGCCATTCAAAACTTAGAAGAAGCACTACGTGATGGCTCAAGTCAAGAAATAGTTTTAATGCTTTGTGAATTATATTTAAAAGATAAGCAGGAATATGCTGCATATAGTTTGATTAAAGAAGAAAGAGATCTTTTTTCAGATAAAACTATTTTTACTGAATATAGTAAAATTTTAAAGGCTAATCATTTTGCTATTGAAGCTTTTGAAGTAACTAATTTGACCAAAGGAGAACTAGCTATTTCTGTTGAACCAGTAAGCATAACTGAACAACAAGAATTGATGCTTAAGTTTAAGCAACTACAACAGCCTACGCAATATGATTATCAGCAACTATTTAAATTAAGCTTAGCTAATTTTAAATTTTTTGCACAAAGTTTGTTAGTTGATCCAACTTTGAACTTTGCAGTAAGAATAGCACTCTGTGAAGATTTTGTACGGCTTGGTTTGAAAGATAAGATTAGCGTAGTCATTCTAGGTAATTTAGTGAAATTTATTCCAGCTGATACTAATTTATTAAAAGATGAGCCAATATATCGTGAAGTAATATCGGGCATAGGAGCAAAATATTATCATCGGCCAAGTCAATTACCAGTAGTTTTAGCTGAAGTTAACTTGATTTTAGGTAGTCTTTATCCTATGATAAATAAGTACGTTGATGAGCCTGATAGTTTCGCTAGCGATATTGCTTCTTACATTGATAACCACGATGGTAGGGGTAATCAAAAGCTGTTCGAAACAATCGAACTTAATTTGCCTAAATAATTTAAACAAAGGGGTTTACTTTTTGAAAACATTTAGTATAATAGCAAAGGATGTTTTCATTAGGCATGGCTCTATGCATTAAAATACTAGGCATTTGCCCATGAAAGTAGTACAATATTCAACAGAGAACTATCCGTTATTATCTCAACGGACTTCTTGCAAATTTACAGGAGGGTCATTTTAATGGCAGAAAAAGAACATTACGTTAGAACGAAGCCACACGTAAACATTGGTACTATTGGTCACGTTGACCATGGTAAGACCACTTTAACAGCGGCTATTACTAAAGTTTTATCAGAAAAAGGTTTGGCTAAAGCTGAAGATTATTCAGAAATCGATGCTGCACCAGAAGAAAAAGAACGTGGTATTACTATCAATACCGCTCACGTTGAGTATGAAACTGAAAAGCGTCACTATGCTCACATGGACGCTCCAGGACACGCCGACTATATCAAGAACATGATTACTGGTGCTGCTCAAATGGATGGTGCCATTTTAGTTGTTGCTGCAACTGATGGACCAATGCCACAAACTCGTGAACACATTTTACTTGCTCGTCAAGTTGGTGTTAACTACATCGTTGTCTTCTTAAATAAGACTGATTTAGTTGATGATCCAGAATTGATTGACTTGGTTGAAATGGAAGTTCGTGACTTGTTATCAGAATATGATTACCCAGGTGACGACATTCCAGTTATCCGTGGTTCAGCTTTGAAAGCTTTACAAGGTGACAAGGAACAACAAGACGTTATTATGAAGTTAATGGATACTGTTGATGAATACATTCCAACCCCAGAACGTCAAACTGATAAGCCTTTCTTAATGCCAGTTGAAGATGTATTTACAATTACTGGTCGTGGTACTGTTGCTTCAGGTCGTATTGACCGTGGTACTGTTAAGGTCGGCGATGAAGTTGAAATCGTTGGTTTAGTAGAAAAGGTTATCAAGTCAGTTGTTACTGGTTTGGAAATGTTCCACAAGACTTTAGATTCTGGTGAAGCCGGTGATAACGTTGGTGTATTGCTTCGTGGTATTGACCGTGACCAAGTTGTTCGTGGACAAGTTTTAGCTGCACCTGGCTCAATTCAAACCCACAACAAGTTCAAGGGTCAAGTTTATGTCCTGAAGAAGGAAGAAGGTGGACGTCATACTCCATTCTTCTCAGACTACCGTCCTCAATTCTATTTCCACACTACTGATATTACTGGTGAAATCGAATTGCCAGAAGGTACTGAAATGGTTATGCCTGGCGATAACACAGAATTTACTGTTACCTTAATTAAACCAGCAGCCATTGAAAAGGGTACTAAGTTTACTATCCGTGAAGGTGGTCGTACTGTTGGTGCTGGTCAGGTTACTGAAATCCTTGACTAGTTCATAAAAGGACAGTTTAAAAAGATGTACTTCTTCATAGAAGTACATCTTTTTTTGCCTAAATTTGTTTTTTTCAATCGTTTAATGTAAGATAATTTAGTATGTACGATGAAGTGATACTTGACATTGGAGGTATTTAATTAATGTCTGTAAATTGGAATAAAACTGGTGAAAATAACGGTGAACTTACTTTTGATATTCCCCAAGCTGAAGTTAAGCGTGGGTTAGACTCAGCTTTTAAGCGAGTAAAAAATAATTTACGTGTTCCTGGTTTTAGAAAAGGACATGTTTCTCGAGTAATTTTTAATCAATATTATGGTGAAGAAGCATTATATGAAGATGCGTTAAATATGGTTCTTCCAACTGCATATGCTACTGCAGTTAAAGAGGTTGGCATTGAAGCAGTAGGGCAACCACAAATTATCCCTGTTTCAATGGAAAAGGGTAAGGACTGGAGTGTAAAAGCACTTGTCAATGTTAAGCCTGAAGTTGAATTAGGTGACTACAAGGGTATTGAAGTTCCTAAACAAAATACGCGGGTATATGCTAAGGATATTGAGAATGAACTTGAGCAAGATCGCCAGAAGAATGCTGAACTTGTGCTTAAGAAAGATGCTTCTGCTAAAGGTGACACTGTAACTATTGATTATAAGGGTACAGTAGATGGCGCAGCCTTTGATGGAGGAACAGCTAATGATTACGCTCTTGAACTTGGCTCAAATACCTTTATTCCTGGCTTTGAAGATCAACTAATTGGTCATAAGGCTGGTGATGATGTAGACGTTGTAGTAACATTCCCAGAAGACTATGGTGCAAAAGATTTAGCTGGTAAGGAAGCACATTTTGCTACAAAGATTCATGAAGTTAAATCAAAGCAACTTCCTAAATTAGACGATGAATTTGCTAAAGATATTGATGATTCTGTTGAAACGCTTGATGAATTAAAAGAAAAAATCAAGAAAGATTTAAAAGCTAAAAAAGAAGAAGAAGCTAAATCAGCGATTGAGCAAGCCGCAATTGAAGCAGCAGTTAACAATGCAAAGATTAAAGAAATACCTGATACGATGATTCAAGAAGATGTTAATACTCAAATGAATCAATATTTAGGTAATATGCAACGTCAAGGCATTAATCCAGAAACTTATTATAAATTAACTGGAACTACTGAAGAACAATTGCGTTCACAGTTTAGCAAGGATGCAGAAGAAAGAGTTAAGACTAACCTAGTTCTTGAAGCAATCGTTGAAAAAGAAGATATTAAAGCCTCAAAAGAAGAGATTGATAACGAAATTAAAGAGCTTGCAAAAGAGTACAATATGGATGAAAAGACTGTCCGTAATACTTTAACTGATGACATGCTTTCACACGATATCAATATTCGTAAGGCAATTGATCTTGTCACTGACAATGCAAAACAAGTTGCTAAATCCAAGATTAATGACGACGATAAGAGTTCAGACAACAAATAGAACTTAAATCGAAAGTAGAAAGGTAGTTTATTTAACTACCTTTTTATTTTTCTACAAGCAAATAATTCAAGTACCTAACATATTTATGATACTCTTAAACTTGTAGACATAAGGAGGAATAGAATGGCATCACAATTTACTGATCAAGAAGAAATTAAGTGCTCCTTTTGTGATAAAACACAAGATCAAGTTAAAAAAATGATTGCTGGTAATGGTGTTTATATTTGCAATGAATGTGTTAATTTATCTAAAAAAATTATCGACGATGAATTGAAATCAGATTCATTAAAAGAGGCAAAAGACTTACCAAAGCCGATGGAAATCAAGAAGCAGCTTGATCAATATGTTATTGGGCAAGAGAGAGCCAAGAAAATTTTGTCAGTATCTGTTTATAACCATTATAAACGGATTACCCAGATGGATATTGATTCTTCAACAGAATTGCAAAAATCAAATATTGCTCTTATTGGGCCTACTGGTTCAGGTAAGACCTATTTAGCTCAAACTTTGGCTCGTATTCTGGATGTTCCATTTGCCATAGCAGATGCAACAACTTTAACAGAAGCTGGTTATGTTGGTGAAGATGTTGAAAATATTTTACTAAAGTTATTGCAAAATGCTGATTACGACATTGAAAGAGCGCAACGTGGAATTGTGTATATAGATGAAATTGACAAAATTTCTAAAAAATCTGAAAATGTATCGATTACACGTGACGTATCTGGTGAAGGAGTGCAGCAATCGCTCTTAAAAATCTTAGAAGGCACTATTGCCTCAGTTCCACCACAAGGTGGACGTAAACATCCCCAACAAGAATTGATTCAGATTGATACCACTAATATTTTATTTATTGTTGGTGGAGCATTTGATGGGATAGAACAGATAGTTAAAGGTCGGTTAGGTAAAAAAGTTATCGGTTTTAGTGCAGAAAGTAAGTTAAATTCAATACAAGATGAAGAATGGACAGAGCACTTGACGACTGGTGATTTAGTTAAATTTGGTTTAATTCCAGAATTTATTGGACGTATACCGATTGTAGCTACCCTAAATAAATTAGATAATAAAGATTTAGTTCGTATTTTAACAGAACCCAAAAATGCTTTGGTAAAACAATATAAAAAATTATTTTCTCTTGATGATGTTGAACTAGAATTTACAGATAGTGCTTTAACAGCAATTGCTGATTTGGCAATTGAACGTAATATGGGTGCGCGTGGTTTAAGAACAATTATTGAAAATGCAATGATGAGCATTATGTATGAAATACCTAGTGAGACAGATATTGAAAGAGTTGAAATAACTGAAGATGTGATTACTAAGCAAGCTGAACCTCGAGTTGTTAGAAAAAAAGAAAGTGGTAAGCCACTTAAAGAAGAAATTAAGGTTGTAAATGATCATTAAGAGTAGTGACTATGCAATTAGTGCAGTTAAAGAAGAACAGTATCCTCAAGATAATTTAAGTGAGATTGCTTTAGCGGGTCGTTCTAATGTTGGAAAGTCCAGTTTGATTAATTCATTATTAGGACGCAAAAATTTAGCTAGAACATCTTCACAACCTGGGAAAACACAAACTTTAAATTTTTATATTGTTAATCAAGATTTTTATTTAGTAGATGTTCCAGGATATGGCTATGCGAAAGTTTCTCAGGCACAACGAGAAAAATTTGGCGAAATGATTCAAGATTACCTTGAAACTAGAGAAAACTTAAAGGGATTGATTATTTTAGTTGATTCAAGGCATGAACCTACTAAAAACGATGTTGCGATGTATAACTATGCCTTAGTTCTTGAATTGCCAATTTTGGTAGTTTGTACAAAAATTGATAAAGTAAAGAAAAGTCAGCAAAATAAAGTTATATCCAATCTAAAGAAAAATTTTGATTTAGCTCATGCTAATGTTAGTGTATTAACTTATAGCTCTGTGCAAAAAACGCATGTTAAAGAAGTATGGACTTGGATTGAACAATATTTGTAAGACTAAAGTAAATAAAAATGGCCCATTAATGAGCCATTTTTATTTTGCCTTTTTTTTATCTTTATTGCTTTTCTTTTTTTTATCTTCAGGAACTGTAGCAAACTTATCAAATAATCTTTCTAAATTGTCTTGCTTTTTAAAAGTTAATCCCATAATTATCTTCCTTTCGTTTGTCTTATTATAATAAAAAAAGAAAGATTCGGCTAGTGCTAACTTATTATTAGAAATAATTATTATTATGTAAAGTAATTGCTAATTTAAAACCCTATACAGGCTCCCAGAAAGAAAGTTTGTGATAAAATTGATTCAGCAAATAAGGAAGTGAGTTTTTGGCAACAAAATTAATTGAAAATAAATTAAAGCTTTTGCCTGCTAAGCCAGGCTGTTATTTGATGAAAGATATAAACGGTAAGGTTATTTATGTTGGTAAGTCAAAAAATCTGAAGAGCCGCGTTCGGTCGTATTTTAAGAGTAAACAGGTTGGACGTAGGGCTGAATTAGTGCGTGAAATTCGAGATTATGACATTATCACTGTATCAACGGATAAAGAAGCATTTCTATTAGAAGTTACCTTAATTAAAAAATATCAACCCTACTATAATGTACAGTTGAAACAAGGAACAGGTTATCCTTATATTGAAATCACTAATGAACGCGATCCTCAAACTAAGTTAACTAGTATTGTGCGTAAGGATGGTGGATATTACTTTGGTCCATATCCTAATGTTTATGCGGCACAAGCAACATTAAAATTTATTCAAAAGCTTTTTCCTTTAAGAAGGTGCAATGGTAAACAGAAAAGACCATGTTTATATTATCATATGGGGCAGTGCTTAGGGGCTTGCTTTAAGGAAGTTCCCAAAGAAGAATACAGAGCACAAATTAAAAAAATCAAAAGTTTTTTAAATGGAGACATAACAGCAGTAAAACAAGATTTAAATAAGAGAATGGGTAAAGCTGCTGAAAATTTAGAATTTGAACGAGCAGCAGAAGTTCGTGATCAACTCGCATATATTGAAGAAACAGTCGAAAAGCAAAAAATAATTTCTAATGACAATACTCAGCGTGATATTTTTAATTTTTATGTAGATAAATCATGGATTGCGATTCAAATTTTCTTTTTAAGACAGGCTAAGTTACTTAGAAGCGAAACAAGAATGTATCCCTTAACTGATGAAAGTGACCCCGAAGATGCATTTACTTCATTTATTGTGCAATTTTATGGTCAAAAAAATAGAGTATTACCAAGAGAAGTCTTAGTACCAACTGGAATTGATAATGAAGCCTTAGGTGAAGTTTTACAAGTTCAAGTTAGAACTCCCATCAGAGGACAAAAGAAAGCATTATTAAAAATGGCAAAGGAAAATGCTAAACTTAAATTGGATGATAAGTTTAGATTGTTAGAACTTGATAACCGTAAGACTAAGGGGGCACAAAAAGAAATCTTTGATGCTTTGACTCTGCCCTATGGACATGTAATTGAAAGCTTTGATCACTCCCACATTCAAGGAACAGATCCAGTTTCAGCACTAGTGGTTTTTAAAGACGGAGAACCTGATAAAAATTCATATCGAAAGTATAAATTAAAAGGTGAAGTTGAACATCAAAACGGGGGTGATGAAGTTCGTAATACGCGTGAAGTTGTTCGTCGCCGATATAGTCGCCTTTTACGTGAACATAAAAAAATGCCTGATCTCATCTTAATGGACGGTGGACAAATTCAAATTGATGCTTGCCAGGATATTTTGCGTAATGAATTGGATTTAAAAATACCGGTTGCTGGTATGGTTAAGGATAATAAGCACCGAACAAATCATCTGCTTTATGGCGACCCAATTAATGGCATACCCATGAAATTGATTCCACTTGATCCTAAATCACAAGGATTTTATCTAATGACTAGGATTCAGGATGAAGTACACCGATTTGCCATTACTTTTCATCGGCGTACACATGCAAAAAATGCCTTATCAAGTAAGCTTGATTCAATTAAGGGAATTGGTCCAAAAAGTAGAAATAAGCTTTTAAGACAATTTGGATCTTTAAAGAAAATAAAGGAAGCAAGTATTGCAGAATTATGTTCAGCGGGATTAACTTTACCACAGGCGCAAACTGTTAAATTAACGTTGTGACGCTAATTTTATCGAATGTGCCAGAATTTTTGTGGTATAGTATTAAGGTTAGTGCAATTGGGAGGGAAAATACATGCCAACATTTGTCGATCAAACTAAGATTGAAGTTCAAGCTGGTAAAGGTGGAGATGGTATCGTTGCCTTTCGCCATGAAAAATATGTACCAAATGGCGGACCAGCCGGAGGTGATGGTGGTCGCGGTGGAAGTATTATTTTTGTTGCTGATAGTGGGTTAAGGACCTTGATGGATTTCCGTTATCGGCGCAAATTTAAGGCCGAGAATGGTGAAAACGGTCGTATAAAATCACAATATGGTCGTGGCGCTAAAGATCTCTATTTACGAGTACCGCTTGGTACAACTGTATACGACTTTAACACTAATGAAGAAATCGGAGATCTAACCGAAAATAAGCAAGAGTTAATTGTTGCTCATGGTGGTCGTGGTGGTCGTGGAAATATTCATTTTGCTAATAGTGTTAATACTGCTCCAGAAATTGCTGAAAATGGTGAACCTGGTGAAGATCGAGTTCTACGCTTAGAACTTAAAGTACTAGCCGATGTTGGTTTAGTAGGCTTTCCATCAGTAGGTAAATCGACTTTATTATCAGTAGTAACAAAAGCAAAACCTAAGATTGGGGCCTATGATTTTACTACACTTACTCCTAATTTAGGAATAGTCATTCTTCCTGATGGTCGTGATTTTTCAATAGCTGATTTACCTGGATTAATCGAAGGCGCCAGTCAAGGCGTTGGTCTTGGTATTCAGTTTTTACGTCATATTGAAAGAACTAAAGTGATTTTGCATTTGGTATCAATGGATCCAGATAATGGTCGTAGCGCAATTGAGGATTATCAAAAAATTCGTAAGGAATTGTTGTCTTATGACCAAAATCTAGGAAAAAGACGTGAAATAATTGTAGCCACGCAAATGGACTTACCTCAAGCTGCTGACAAGCTAGTTAAATTTAAGCAGGATTTAAAACAAGCTGCTATTAATGAACCGGTTTATCCAATTTCAAGTGTTACTCATCAGGGTATTGAGCAGTTGCTTAATAATACAGCCATTTTAATAGAGCAAGTCGAACAGGAACAGGCTAAAGAAAACATAAAGGTTAGCCAAGTTATTAAGGAATATCGATACGAAAAATCTAAGAAAGATGAATTCACGATCGAAAAGCTTGAAGATCATTTATTTGAAATTAAGGGTGAAGGTTTAGAAAAATTAGTTGCAAGAACCAACCTGGATTATCAAGATAGTATTATTCGTTTAGCTCGGCAATTAAAGAACTTAGGTGTAGATGAAGCACTACGTAAAAGTGGGGCTGTTGACGGTGATGACGTTGTTATTGGCACATTTAATTTTGAATTTGTTCAATAAATTTAATAGAAAAGTTTGAAAATATGGAAAAAAATCGGTTTATTACAGGATATTCTGGACTCAGAGCATTGGCAGTTATTGGGGTGATTTTATATCATCTTAATCCCGATACTTTTATTGGTGGCTATCTTGGTGTACCGATATTTTTTGTCTTATCAGGGTATTTAGTTACTTGTCAAATGTTAAAGTCATATGAAAAAGATGGTTTTTTTGATAACGTAAATTTTTATTGGAGTAGAATTAAAAAATTATATCCATCATTACTTTCGGTCTTATGGCTTTCTTCGGCGTATATATTATTATTTCAGCGCAATTTACTTGCTAATTTATGGCAAATCGTAGTTTCTAATGTACTAAGTGTTTATAACTTTTGGCAAATATTTAATGGGCAAAGTTACTTTGAACGATTTGCTGCTAATGAGTCACCTTTTGTCCATCTTTGGACAATGTCAATTAATGGGCAATTCTATCTTTTATGGCCACTAGTCGTTTATCTACTTGTCAAGTATGCAAAGAATAGAAAAGTAATGGTCAAAATGCTTTCAGGTCTTTCTCTACTTTCTGCTCTTGAAATGGCAATTATGTATCGAATTGGTGTTAATATTAATAGGATTTATTACGGTACTGACACACGTTTTTTTGCTTTAGGTATAGGAGCAGTATTAGCCGTATTATGGCCAATAAATAAATTGAAGACCGAAATTAAGCAAAGTGAAGCTTATTTTTTGGATGGCATGGGTTTTGTTGCCTTATTTATTATTTTATTGATGTTTTTTAGTCCAGCAATGAATGCTGAAGGGCCATTTCCTTATTATGGTGGGATGATGTTATTTACGATAGCAACAACTATCTTTGTGGCTGTTATTGCTCATCCATGTAGTCACTGGAATAGATGGATGACCAATCCGGTTTTTAATTGGCTCGGTTCTAGAAGCTATGGTATATATTTATATCAATTTCCAGTTATGATCTTTTTCGAAGATAAAGTAGCTAATCTAGCTGAATATGCTTTTTTATACCATTTATTTGAAATTGCGATAATTCTTGTCTTAAGCGAATTGTCATATCGCTTTATTGAAAAGCCATTGAGTAAAATTAGTCTATCTTCCATCAAAAAATACCTAAAAAAAGTTTTAAATTTTAAGACAAAAAATTACGGTTCTAAAATCCAGGCTTTAGTAATAAGTTTAATTTTTATTTGCGGTAGTATTGCTATCATTGTTTCACCAATGGTTAAAGCTCAAGATTATAATCAGTCGCAGTTAGCTGTAAGAATTCGAAAGAATTGTCGGCAGCAAAAAAAAGATAATCAACTGGCAATTGCCAAAATAAAAAAAAGTAAGAAAAAAGATCAAAAAAGAGCTAAACTAATTAAAGTAGCTAATAAGACTGCAAAGAGCCACCCAGTCAATCGGTTATATAAAAAATATGGAATTTCACAACTTGATTTACAATTAGCACATAAAGTTCAATTAACGGCAATTGGTGATTCTGTTATGGCAAGTTCTAGTAACGATTTAACGCGGTTAATGCCTAAATCTATTATTGACGCGGCTGTTTCTAGACAAGTAAACGCATCTTTTGGGTTACTTGACCATTACAAGTCTCAGCATGTCTTAGCTGACAATGTATTAATTGCTTTAGGAACAAATGGAGCTTTTCCAATGTCTGACTTAAATCAACTAATGCAACTAATAGGATCTAAGCGGCAAGTTTTTTGGATTAATACTTATGTGCCCAATAGACCGTGGCAAAATCAGGTCAATCAATCTTTAACTAAAGCGGCTAGACGTTATCATAATTTAAATATTATTGATTGGTGCAACTATGCAAAAAGTCATCCCAATTGGTTTTATGATGATCATACTCATCCTACACCAATCGGCTCAAAATATTATAGCGCTTTTGTTGTCAAAGCAATCGTTAAGCATGCAAAATTTTAGAATGGGAAATTTATGGAGTTACAATTTTTAGGTACAGGAGCAGGGCAACCATCAAAGCAACGCAACGTATCAAGCATTGCCCTTAAAATGCTTGATGAATTAAATGAGATTTGGTTATTTGATGTGGGTGAAGCTACGCAACATCAAATTTTGCGGACTAATATTCGAATGCGCAAGATAACAAAAATATTCATTTCACATAATCATGGCGATCATATTTTTGGCCTGCCTGGCTTTTTGGCAACTAGATCATTTCAAGGCGATGTTGGTCCAATAACAATTTATGGTCCCCCAGGCTTAGAACAATTTGTTAGAACTTCTTTAAAAGTATCAAGAACAAAAATTTCCTATCCAATTAGGTTTGTACCGCTAGAAAAGGGTGGACTGATTTTTCAAGGCAATGGATTTAGAGTTTTCGCAGAAAAATTAGAACATCGAGTGCCTAGTTTTGGCTATCGCGTAGTTGAAGATCCTCATCAAGGTGAACTTTTAATGGATAAATTAGCGCAATATAATATACCTAATGGACCATTACTTGGTAAACTAAAAAATGGGGAGAAAATCGTTTTGGATGATAATACGATTTTGGATGGACACGATTTTTTAGGTCCATCTAAGGCTGGTCGGATAATTTCAATTATTTATGATACCCGTTCAACGGCAACAATTGCACAGCTAGCTAAAAATGCTGATGTCTTGATTCATGAGTCTACTTTTGCTGGTAACGAAGCAGATTTAGCGTATTCTTATTATCATTCGACTGCTGTAGAAGCGGCTAAGGTTGCGCAAGCTAATGGGGTAAAGCGTTTGTATTTAAACCATATTTCAGCTAGATACTTAGGTGCAAAAGCAAAAAAATTAGTGCAACAAGCGGAGAAGATATTCCCCAATACTAAATTAGCTAATGATTTTGATCGAGTTATAATTCCAATGAAAGGTGAAGAAAAATGAGCGATTCATTAAGAGATAAAGTGGTTGTTATTACAGGAGCTTCAAGTGGTATAGGTCATTCAATTGCCTTAGAGAGTGCTGGTCGTGGTGCTACAGTTGTTTTAATTGCAAGAAGAGAAGATGAACTTGATCATCTTGCAGCTGAGGCACATGAACTTTCTGGTGCTCCAGCTTACGCATTTGTCACTGATATGGGGGAGAGCGACGCAATTGATGCTACTTTTAAAAATATAATTAAGGTAACTAATCATATTGATTATTTAGTCAATTGCGCCGGATTTGGAAAATTTGGTAACTTTGTCGAGATGAATCGGCGCGAAATAACTGCCATGTTTCAAGTCAATGTATTGGGTTTAATGTATTTTACGAGACTAATTGGTCGAGTGATGATGGACCAAAAGGCAGGGCAAATTATAAACTTTGGTTCAATTGCTGGCAAAATTCCAACAGTTAAATCTGCGGCATACAGCGCATCAAAAGCAGCTGTTATTCAATTTTCTAATGTCTTGCGCTTAGAATTAAAACCCTTTGGCGTTAAGGTGATGACTGTTAATCCTGGTCCAGTTTATACTAACTTTTTTAATATTGCTGATAAAACTGGACATTATGTTGAAAATATTCAAGGATATATGCTTGACCCTGATGATGTTTCTTGGCAAGTGGTACATTATTTTGGTAGCAATAAGCGCGAACTAAATATTCCGATTAGTCTTGCTGTGTATGCGAAACTGTATAATTTGTTTCCAAGTATAGGTGACAAATTATCTATTAAGTATGCTTCCAGAAAGTAGTTCAACCAATGAAAAATAAAATTGATCAGTTAAAATTAATTTTAACTTTAATTCTTAGCTTGTTATCGGTAATTTTTGTAGTTATTAATACTGGCAATGTGGCAATCAATTTTGGTTTATTTAAACTCAATTTGCCCTTAATTATTATTTTAGTTTTAATGCTAATTATTGGCGTTTTAATCGGCTGGTTTTGGGGTTCAAATGGACATAATCATGATAAGAATAACTAATATATCTTGATTTATTTGGGATACAATAGTATCATTAACAAACGTGAAGTGTTTAAGGCCCTTATTAATAGTGACCGGAAAACCTAATTTACAATAAAGGAGATCAATTAAATGGCAGTTCCTAAGAGACATACTTCTAAGCAAAAGAAACGTTCACGTCGTGGTCATATCAAATTAACTGTTCCAGCAATGCATTACGATGCAACTACTGGTGAATACCGTTTGAGCCACCGCGTTTCACCTAAAGGTTATTACAAAGGTCGTCAAGTTGCTACAGAAGCTAATAGCAGTGACAACCAATAATATGAAAAAAACACCGATTATTGGTGTTTTTTTTTACCTAAAAGAATCTGTTGAGTAAGAGGAAAATGATGGAAATAGTATTTTTGAGTTCAAGTGACATTCATGGCTATATATTACCGACTGATTATCAAAATTTCGGAACTGAAGATGTTTCTTTTGGTTTAAGTCGAGTAAGTAGTGTAATTAAGTCAGAGCGAGCAAAATATGGCGCTAATAACGTTGTTGTAGCAGATACAGGAGATTGCTTACAAGGCTCTCCTTTAGCCGCATATGTTCATACAGCAGATGAGACTGCCCTAAAACAATATACTGACTTATATAATGCTATTGGCTATGATGTACGCTGTTTAGGAAATCATGATTTTAATTTTGGCCTAACTTATTTAAGACAATACATTAATTACAATCACTCAACTTTGTTAAATGCCAATATTTTAGCAAAGAAGACTGCTCAACCGGCTTTTGGTCAAGGCTACTGTATAATTACTAAAAATGGCATCAAGATAGGCATAATTGGAGTAACAACTAAACGAGTTCCTGCATGGGAACCAGCAGAGAATGTTACAGGCTTGAAATTTTTGTCTGCTTTTGATCAAGTTAGATATTATACACAAATTATACGAGCTGAAGTTGATATCTTAGCAGTTATTTACCATGGCGGCTTTGAAGCCGATATACATACTGGTCAAGCAACAGAACCAAAAACTGGTGAAAACGAGGGATATCGAATTTTAAAAGAAATTCCAGAAATTGATGTTTTTTTGACAGGTCATCAACACCAAAAAATGAGTTTAGAAGCTTTTGATACGGCAATTGTTCAACCTGGATATCGCGGAGAAGCTGTTGGTAAGGTTGTCGTTGAAATAGATGAAGACACTAAAAAAATCCAATCAACAACTGCAAGTTTAATTGATACAAAAGATTATTGCCCTGATAAAGAAATAATTTCTTTATGTTCAGATTTAAATAAGCAAACTGAAAACTGGCTTGATCAACCAATTGCTCATTTAGATGCTCCAGCCAAAATAGATAACGCTCAAAAAGCTAGACTTCAAGGAGCCCCTTTTGTCAATCTTTTACAACAAATGCAGCTATATTATACTCAGGCGGATATCTCGGCAACTGCAGTAATGAGTGAAACCGCAAAAGGATTCGAGCAAAAAGTAACAATGCGTGATATTTTGCTTAACTATCCGTATGCTAATCAGTTATGCCGTGTAAAATTAACTGGAAAAGAATTAAGACAAATTATTGAACATAGTCTTTCATTTTTAATTAAAAATGATCAAGGTAAAATTGAATTTGCTCCTAAGTATCAAAATCTACTTTTTAATTTTGATACGTTCTATCCTATAAATTATCAAGCTGAAATTGATCGTCCCATTGGGCAAAGGCTAACCAGATTAGAACTTGATGGACAAGAAATTGCAGATGGGCAAATTTACCGTTTGGCAGTCAATAATTATCGCGCAATGGGTGGCGGTTTTTATCCCGTCTATAATTTAGACAAAATTGAAGAGATATATGACAAGGATTATGTACAAATGTTTCAAGAATTTTTAACTCAGATTAAGCCGAAGATTGATTTAGTTAAAAATTATTCTTTCAAATAAAAAAGCAGGCGGTATTGCCGTCTGCTTTTTTTATTTTAAATTTGAATACTTACTTTTATCTTTAGTTGAATGAGCTGTAATTGTTGGGATAGTTGCTGCAAATAGTAGTCCAAAAATGATACCTACAACTATAGCTTCACCAAAATTAAATACGTTCTGTGTTAAAGGTGCAGCAATAAAACCAACGATTAACATATAAACAATACTCCAACCAATAGTTACAATATATCGCCCCATAAAAGTTCCCTCTTTCATAGATGAATTTTAACAAAGTTAGCGTTTGATTTCAAATCTTAAAGGTGGTTTTTGGTATACTTATATTAGTAAGAAAGGTGGCATGAAAAATGAAAATGGCTGCGCTGCAGAATATTAGTGCATTTACATTGTTAGAAAGTCCAACAAAAATTAAAGACTTGTTGCTAGCTGCCAAAAAACAAGGTTATGAGGCAATCAGCCTAACAGATATTAATGTTACTTATGGGTTAGTAAATTTTTTCGAATTAGCTCAAGAAGTAGGTATTAAACCACTTTTAGGAATGCAAATTCGAGTGAATGGCTTAATTGATACGTTTAATCAATATGATTTGATTGTCCTAGCAAAAAATGATGCTGGTTATCGTAATCTTTTACGCTTATCAAGCAGAATCAACCTAAAAACTGATAATGGAACTAATAAAAAAGTTTTGACTTTGACAGAGCTAACTAAAGATTTGACCAATTTAATTTTAATTGTTCCAGCAAATCCTTATAGTGAACTTTTGAATTTGCAAGGACAAGACGAACGATTGGGCAATGATTTTGTACGAAAACTAATTGGGATTATACCCAAATCAAGTGAATTGTATTTAGGAGTTTACGGGTCACCAAAACAAAAAGTTTATATTTCATATGTCAAAATGCTAGCTAAACAATTTAAACTACCCTTAGTTTGCGTTGAAGATACACGTTATTTAAAGCCCGAAAATCAATTCCTACGGCATACTTTAAAATCTGTTAAAAATGGTAGTGTATTACCCAATGTTCAATCTTTAGCAAAGCAAAGTGGCTCGCACTATTTACCTTCAACTGAGGAAATAAGTGAGCGCTACCATAGTTTAGACCTTGATCAAGCGGTCAGCAATACATGGGAAATAGCTAATAAATGTACAGCACAAATTACCTTTCAATTGCCAGTTTTACCTAAGTATAAACAGAATAAGTTTCAAACTTCTAAAGAATATCTTAATGAGTTAGCGCAACAGGGATTGAAACAGCGTTTCAGTGGACAAACTGTTCCAATGCAATATCAGCATCAATTAGACTACGAGTTAAAAGTGATTGATGAAATGGATTTTAATGATTACTTTTTAATTGTATGGGATGTTGTTAGCTATTGTCACCGTGTGAATATTGCTATGGGACCTGGACGTGGTTCAGCTTGTGGTTCACTTGTCTCGTATGCTTTGAAAATTACTGAAGTAGATCCAATTCAATATAATTTATTGTTTGAACGCTTTTTGAATCCTGCGCGGCATGAAATGCCAGATATTGATTTGGATATTCCAGATAATCGGCGTGATGCTGTAATTAAGTATATGTATGAAAAGTATGGCATGGACCACGCTGCTCAAATTCTTACTTTTGGTACTTTAGCAGCAAAGCAAGTTTTACGTGATACTGGAAGAGTTTTTGGTCTAAGTGAGGCCGAATTGAGTAAATGGTCAAATAGTGTTACTTTTTCTAAAGGGAAGATTACCCTAAAACAAGCATATGAATCTTCTCCTGAAATGAAACTCTTGGTAAATGTAAATGAAAAAAATAAGCTGTTATTTAAAACAGCGCAAGAATTAGAAGGCTTACCGCGGCACTATTCCATTCATGCTGCAGGATTAGTTATTAGTGATAATTCAATTGCAGCAATTAGTGGCTTGCAAGCAGGTCAACTCGGGATACCTGTTACTCAGCAAACTAAGGCATATGTTGAAGCTTTAGGACTACTAAAAATTGATTTTTTAGGGTTGCGTAATTTAACTATTTTAGGCGAAACTGAGGAATTAATTCATGCTCAAGGGAAGAAATTTAATGCCAATCAAATTCCACTTGATGATTTTGAAACCATCAGGTTATTTCAAACAGGTAATACAGGGTTGATTTTTCAGTTTGAATCAAGTGGTATCAAAGAGGTGTTACGCCGGCTTCATCCAGATAATTTTGAAGACTTAGTGGCGGTGAATGCGCTTTATCGTCCCGGACCAATGCAAAATATTTCATCTTTTATTGCTCGAAAACAGGGAAAAGAGAAAGTAACTTATCCAGATGCTAGTTTAAAGAAAATACTAGCGCCAACATATGGTATCTTGGTTTATCAAGAACAAGTTATGCAAACCGCACAAGTTTTAGCTGGCTTTTCTCTAGGAGAAGCCGATATCTTACGGCGTGCAATGTCGAAGAAAAATCAAGTTGTCATTGAACAAGAACGTAGTAAATTTATAGCTGGTGCAATAAAGAAAGGCCGTTCTAAAGACGTAGCTGAAAAAGTTTATAATTATATTGCAGAATTTGCTAATTATGGCTTTAACCGCTCACATGCGGTTGCTTATACCAAATTGGCCTTTTGGCTGGCTTTCTTACAGGTTCATTATTCGACTGAATTTTATACAGCAATGTTGAATTCCACAAGTGCCAATCAGTTGAAGACAAATGATTTAGTAATGCAAGCTCAAGAATTGGGGGTGAAAATTTTACCGCCAGATATTAATCAAAGCGGCTTAGATTATGAAATTAAAAATGGGAAAATAATTGTTGGCTTACGTGCCATTAAAAATATCCGTCTTGATTTTTTAAAGCAAATAATTGAAGTTCGAGCAAAAAGTAAATTTACATCTTTTAGTGATTTTTTACGGCAGGTTGATCCTAAATTCATTCAACCCAAAGTGATTCAAACGCTAATTAAAGCAGGTTGTTTTGATCGGCTGGATCCCAATCGCAATGAATTATTAGAAAATAGTCAAGAAATCATTGAAAATGTTGAACTAACAGGTAAAAATATTGCTCTTTCAGAAAGTCTAGGGGGTGTACCACTTAAACAAGCCTCCATGCCTTCGAAACAAGAAAAAGCGCAAATGGAAGAAGAAACCTTAGGCTTTTCAACGCTTACGTCGCCATTAATTGCTGTACAAAAATATGCAGTAAAATTTAATGCCAAGCCTTTGAGTCAATTTAACATAAATGAAACTGGTATCGCTGTTGGAAAATTAATGACTTTAAAATTAATTAAGACTAAAAAAGGGGCAACAATGGCTTTTAGTGTGTTTGCTGATTCAACTAGTCGCCAAGATATTGTTATCTTTCCTGGTGTTTATGACCAGTTTAAAGCAAACTTAAAGGTCGGCACTATTTATTTATTAGAAATAAAAGTTCAAAATGATCGCTATGATACAAGCCAAAAACAATATTTATTAAATAAATTAAAAATTGTTAATTTTAAAAGTTAGGGTATCAAATGGCAACTTATTAACTGTTAACGCTAACACATTAAAAGTTAGCTAAAACGGGATAATATATAATTTTTTTGAGATTTTTTTATAAATTAATGTTAGAATTTAACTGATGTGAGAAATTACACAATAAAATCTTGATGAGGTGAATTCATGAAACGAATTGGTATTTTAACAAGTGGCGGGGATGCTCCCGGTATGAATGCAGCTATTAGAGCTGTTACTAAAACTGCTATTCATCATGGACTTGGTGTTGTTGGTATTCGTTATGGTTTTGCCGGGTTAGTTGCAGGAGATTTTGTTACACTAACTGCTGAAAATGTTGACCACTTGATTAATTTAGGTGGTACATTTCTTTATAGTGCTCGTTATCCAGAATTTGCACAAAAAGATGTGCAAGAAAAAGGTGTGGAGCAATTAAAGAAGCACGATATTGATACTGTTATCGTAATTGGCGGTGATGGATCTTATCATGGTGCACTTGCTTTAACTCGCTTGGGCATTAATTCAATTGGCTTGCCAGGTACTATTGACAATGATATTCCATATACTGAATATACAATTGGATTAGATACTGCATGCCAAACAGCCATGCAAGCTATTGATAAAATTCGTGATACGGCAAGTAGCCATCATCGCGTGTTCATTGTTAATGTGATGGGCCGCAATTGTGGTGATATTGCCATGCGGGTAGGTTTAGCAAGTGGTGCTGATGCAATTGTTGTTCCTGAGCAATCATATGATATTAAAGAAATTGCTGAAACGTTGAAACGCGGCTTTGCAGATGGCAAGGATAATGGTATTATCGTATTGGCTGAAGGTGTGATGACTGCCGATGACTTTAGAAACGAGCTTTTAAAGTATGGTGATTTTGATGCCCGAGCTAATATCTTAGGTCATATGCAACGTGGTGGTTCACCATCTGTTTTGGATAGAATCAATGCTACAAAGATGGGAAATTATGCGGTTAAGTTACTTCTTGATGGTAAAGGCGGTTTAGCTGTCGGTATGGAGAATGGAAAGCTTGAAACTCATGATATCCTTGATTTATTTGATGGAAAACATGACAGTGATGAAACATTAATAGATATTAATAAAGAAATGACTAAATAGTCAATTTGAGGAGATTTTTAGATAATGAAGAAAACTAAAATTGTTAGTACGTTAGGACCAGCTTCCAATGATGTTGCAACTATTACAGCTTTAGCTAAGGCTGGTGCAAATGTATTTCGTTTTAACTTCTCACATGGGGACCATGCTGAACACCTTTCACGGATGAATATGGTTCGCCAAGTTGAAAAGGAAACTGGTTTAGTTCTAGGTATTGCATTAGATACTAAAGGGGCTGAAATTAGAACTACTGACCAAGAAGGTGGCAAGTTTACTATTAATACTGGTGATGAAATTCGTGTTTCAATGGATGATTCACAAGCAGGTAACAAAGATAAAATTCATGTCACTTATGAAGGATTATACGATGACACTCATGTTGGGGGACACGTTTTAATCGATGATGGTTTGGTCGACTTGTTAATCAAGGAAAAAGATGATGCTAACAAAGAATTAGTTTGTGAAGCTCAAAATACTGGTGTCATTGGATCAAAGAAGGGTGTTAATGCACCTGGAGTTGAAATTCGTCTTCCAGGAATTACTGAAAAAGATGCTGATGATATTAAATTTGGTCTTGAACATGGAATTAACTTTATTTTTGCCTCATTTGCCCGTAAGGCACAGGATATTTTAGATATTCGCAAGCTTTGCGAGGATGCTGGTTGTGATTACGTTAAGATTTATCCTAAGATTGAATCACAAGAAGGTATCAATAATGCTGATGAAATTTTACAAGTTTCAGATGGTTTAATGGTTGCTCGTGGTGACATGGGAGTAGAAATTCCATTTATCGATGTCCCATTTGTGCAAAAGGATTTAATCAAGCGTGCTAATGCTCTGGGTAAGCCAGTTATCACAGCCACACAAATGCTTGATTCAATGCAAGAAAATCCACGTCCAACTCGTGCTGAAGTCTCTGATGTTGCTAATGCAGTTTTAGACGGAACAGATGCTACAATGTTATCTGGTGAATCAGCTAATGGTCTTTACCCAATTAATGCTGTTAAAGCGATGGCCGAGATCGATGAAAGAACTGAAGATGAATTGCTTAAGCGTAATACTTTGGCTTTGCAAAGATTTGAAGAGTACAAGGGTTCTAATGTTACTGAAGCAATTGGTGAATCAGTAGTTCGGACAGCTCAAGAATTAGGAGTTAAAACAATTATTACTGCTACTAATTCTGGTTATACTGCAAGAATGATTTCTAAGTATCGTCCAAATGCAAATATTTTGGCTTTGACTTTTGATGAAAAGATTCAACGTTCATTGGGAATTACTTGGGGTGTACAAGCACTACTTACTGACAAGCCTTCATCAACTGATGATATGTTTGAAGTAGCTGCTAAGGTTGCTAAGGAACAAGGTTATGTTAAAGATGGTGATTTAGTAATTATCGTTGCTGGTGTACCGGTTGGTGATTCAGGTACAACTAACTTAATGAAGTTGCAAATTATCGGTAGCAAACTAGCTCAAGGATTGGGTGTTGGTAACGGTTCCGTTGTAGGAAAAACATTAGTAGTTAACAGTGCCGAAGAAGCGAATAGCCAAATTAAAGAAGGCGATATTCTTGTTGCTAAGACCACTGATCCTGATTACTTGCCTGCAATTAAAAAAGCTTCTGGTTTAGTAGTTGAAGCTTCGGGATTGACTTCTCATGCAGCAATTGTAGGATTATCGCTTGGAATTCCTGTTGTAGTTGGGGTAACTGAAGCAACTGAAAGAATTGCAAGTAATATAACTATTACTGTTGATGCACGTCGTGGTGCCATTTATCAAGGTGAAATTGCTAACCTTTAATTAGCAGTAATAAATAATTAAAATAGTCAGCCGATTGGCTGGCTATTTTAATTTTAATCAAGTATTCGCCCTTAATTAATATTGACTTATATCACTTTACTATTCTAAAATGTTATACTTAATGAAAAGAAATATTATATTTTAGGGGAGTGCAGATAATGCTGGGCACGGTTGCAACAGGTAAGATAATTGACCAAAATGAGAATTCATTTTATGTTCAAGTTGAAGGAATAACTTATGAATTAAAGCAAAAAGAACTTACACAAGACGAAAGACCTAATTTGGGTGATCAAATTCAAGGCTTTTTATATGATGATAAACAACATAATCGCCAAATGACGCAGTTTTTGCCCTTTGTTCAAGCTGATCAATATGGTTGGAGTAAAGTAACTGAGGTGAAATATGATTTGGGGGTTTTTGTTGATATAGGATTACCTGATAAAGATGTAGTGGTATCAGTGGATGACTTGCCCTTTGATAAAAGCCATTGGCCCCATAAAGATGACCAACTTTTGGTTCATTTAGAAACAGATCATAAAGATCGTATTTGGGCCAAATTAGCTGACGAAGATATTTTTAATCAGCTATCGACGCATTTTCCCAATAATATGGAAAATAAAGATATTTTTGGCACCGTTTATTCAAGCCGCGAGGTAGGGGCCTTTGTTATTACTAGCGATTATTATCTTGGCTTTGTTCATTCTTCCCAAATGGGAAGACCATTACGTTTAGGGGAACAGTTCAAGGGTCGCGTAATTGGAGTGAGTCAATACGGCCGTTTAAATTTAAGCAGTTTACCACGAGCCTTTGAAGAAATTGATGAAGATGCTGAGATGATTTTAATGAGTTTGCGCCGAAAAGGTGATTTAACTTTGCCTTTTTACGATAAATCAGATGCTCAAGAAATTAAGAATTATTTTGGTATATCTAAGTCTTCTTTTAAACGGGCAGTAGGTCATTTGCTTAAAGCAAAATATATTACAGAAGATAAGGTAGCTGGAACAATCACGTTAATTAAAGATCCTAAAGCAATTGAAAATGAATAATTTACAGGAAAATGTTGATGA
Source organism: Lactobacillus sp. ESL0237 (assembly GCF_003692985.1). NCBI lineage: Bacteria > Bacillati > Bacillota > Bacilli > Lactobacillales > Lactobacillaceae > Lactobacillus > Lactobacillus sp. ESL0237. The sequence goes on from NZ_REHE01000007.1 coordinate 91,181, forward strand.
TTATTTGCGACATTGTCAAATTGAACGGGGCTTAAGTAATAATACTTGTATTGCTTATCGGCAGGATTTAACTGATTTTTTAATATTTCTAAAAAAAGAGAAGATGACTTCTTGGCCAACTAGTGCAATTGATATTGATGCATTTTTGGCTGAATTACGGGATGAAAATAAAGCAACCAGTTCGATTAGTCGTATGATATCTAGTTTGCGCAAATTTTATCAATGGCTTGTACGCCAGCATATTCAAAAGTTAAATCCGATGCAAGAAATTGATTCACCTAAAAAGCAACACTTATTACCAGTCGCTTTAAGTGTCAAAGAGGTAACTACCCTTTTAGAACAACCAGATATAAATAAAAAATTGGGCATACGTGACCGTGCTTTATTAGAAACTCTATATGCAACTGGCATTAGGGTTAGTGAATTGATTAATTTAAAATTTACCGACTTACATGCTGATTTAGGATTGTTAAAGGTATTTGGAAAGGGATCAAAGGAACGTTTAATTCCAATCAGTGAGGTGGCTATCTCCTGGATTGAAAAATACCAAAAAGAGGTGCGTGATGGACTGCTTTTGCGTGTTGGCAAATATAATGATTACATTTTTCTTAATAACCGTGGTGGATCGTTAACTAGACAGGCTGTCTGGCAAATAATAAAGCATTATTGTCAAACAGCCCAAATTCCAAAAAATGTAACACCGCATACTTTGCGCCATACTTTTGCTACTCATTTGTTAGAAAATGGGGCCGATTTGCGTGTGGTTCAAGAAATATTAGGACACACTGACATTAGTACTACACAAATTTATACTAATTTGTCACAAAAGCACATTTTAGAAGTATATTCAAAGACGCATCCGCGAATTTAGGTAATTATATGCTAATTGAATGTAAGAATGACAATGAAAAAATTGCTATGGGACTTTTGTCTTATTTAGATGATTTTAAAAATATTAATGTTTTAAAAGAAGAAATTGAACTAAATAAAAATAGTAGCGAGTTTCAGCTTTATTTGTATCGTGAGTTAAATTCAAATTTTATTGGTGTAATCGGCATTCAAAATTATAAAGATTTTATTGTCATTCGGTATCTTTCATTGTCTCCCAACTACCGCCAACTTAGGTATAAAGGTAAAATTATACATGAACTGGCATGCAATAATCCTGATAAACGGATTACGGCACTGCCTGAATTTACTAAATTAGTTGAATATTTTAAAAATAAGGAATTATGAGTAATAATCTAACTTTAGAATTACCAAATTTTGAAGGTCCACTTGACCTACTGTTACATTTGATTAAATCACAAAAAATCGATATTTATGATATTCCGATTGCTCAAATTACTAGCCAATATTTGGCATATCTCCATGAAATGCAACGACTAAATTTGAAAATTGCTGGTGAATATTTTGTGATGTCTTCTATATTATTGCGGATAAAATCACAATCACTTTTGCCACAAAATGATTTTGTCAATGAAGATGAACCAGAAGAAGACCCTAGAGAAGAATTAGTTCAGCAATTAGTTCAATACTCTGTTTTTAAAAAAATTTCGGCATACTTTAAAGAACGTAATGAAAAAGTACCAATTACAGCATCTAAAGAAGAGAGTGTGCCCCAAACTAAAGAAATTCAACCTCTGCCTTTAGGACAAATAACTTCATCTGACTTAGCTAATACTTTTATTGTAGTTTTACAACGTTTAAAATTACGCCAGCCTAATCTTGCTTCAGTCAAAGTAAATGAAAAATCTATAACGCAAATGATTGATTTTTTGCGAGAAAAACTCGCTGAGAATAAAGTTATTAGTTTTTTTTCTTGTACAGATCAGTTACAAAATCTATCTGATTTTATTGGTTTATTTTTGGCATTACTTGAACTTTGCAAGAAGAAAGAGATTAAGGTTAAACAAGCTTGTACTTTTGGTGATTTAAAATTAGAAAGAATTGATAATAATGGTAAGTAAAATAGCTCAACTAGAAGCATTATTGTATCTTGCTGGTGATAACGGGATTGAGAGTGAAAATCTTTGTGAGTTATTACATGTGGAGCAATCTGCCTTACGTGAAATGGCTACCAAATTGACTAGCCAGCTTAAATCAAACGTTGATTCTGGATTACAAGTACTACATGTTAATCATAATTATAAGCTAACTACTAGACCTGAAGTTAGTAAAACTGTTACTAGCTTTTTTCAAAGAGATTTAACTAAAACTTTGAGTCAATCAGCGCTTGAAATATTAGCTATTATTGCATATAGACAGCCTATCACGCGTATTGAAGTTGATCAAATTCGGGGAGTTAATTCATCAGGCGCATTACAAACGTTAATTTGGCGCGGATTAATTAAAGTTCAAGGTAAAAAGGATGTTGCTGGCCACCCCAATTTATATGTTACTAGTGATTATTTTTTGCAATATTTTGGATATCAAAGTTTAACTGATTTACCGTTAATTGAAGATTTTGAAGTTAACGAAATTAATGCTGACGGAGAAATTGACTTATTTACCACTAAAGGACAAGCAGATAAAAATTTGGCGAAATTGCCAAAAGGAGAATAACAATGGTTTTAGAACGTTTACAAAAAGTAATTGCCGAAGCTGGAATTGCCTCGCGCCGCAAAGCCGAAAAAATGATTGAAGAAGGTAGGGTAACAGTTGATGGCGCGATTATTACTCAACTCGGTACCAAAGTAGATACCTTCAGTAATATAACGGTTGACGGTGAACCAATTGAACGTGAGAGTTTGCATACGTATCTTTTTTATAAGCCGCGAGGTGTAGTTTCAACCGTAAGTGATGATAAAGGCAGAAAAACGGTAGCTGATTATTTCGAAGATTTACCGTATCGTTTATACCCCATAGGTAGGCTTGACTATGATACATCTGGGTTATTGTTAATGACAAATGATGGTCAGTTAGCCAATTTACTAATGCACCCACGCAGTGAAGTAGCAAAGGTCTATGTAGCAAAAATTAGTGGCCAGCTACTGCCTGAAGAAATAAGTCTGCTTAAACGGGGAATAATGATTGACCATCAAAAATGTGCTCCAGCAAAAGTTAAAATTATTCGGACGGATAAAAAGAAAAATATGCAAATAGTTCAATTAACGATTCACGAAGGTCATTATCACCAAGTGAAGCGGATGTTTAAAGCTGTTAATCATCAAGTAAGAAAACTTTCACGTGAAAAATATTCCTTTTTAACCTTAGATTCATTAATCTCTGGTAAGTACCGTGAATTAAGTCATGCTGAGGTTGACAGATTAAAGCAGGTAGATTAGTATTATAATTGTAGTTAAATATCGAGTTTGTTGTCTTCATGGCAGGGTGAAAATCCCGACCGGTGGTGAAAGTCCACGACCCACGTAAGTGGTGGAATCGTTTAAGATACCGATAGTTAAAGTCTAGATGAAAGAAGACAGACTAAGCTAAGAGCCAAGATGATGCTTACTTTTAATTGGTCTGTTGCTAGAAGCAACAGACCAATTATTTTTTGGAGGTAAGTTCATTGAAAACAAAGAATGGAAGTAATTTAGCCAATATTATTGCTTATGCATTGATTGGTACAATTGCATTTATTTTGATGTTTATTGCATTTCCACTACCAGTAGCAAGTTTTTTAAAGTTTGACTTTTCAGATGTAATTGTTACTATTGGGATGTTCTTATTTGGTTCTGGTCCAGGAATATTTATTGCTTTTATTAGAATGTTTATTTCTTTAATTTATAAAGGTTTTTCCTTGCCAAGTATAGTAGGTCAATTAGCAGCTTTTGTGGCAACAATTTCATTTGCATTACCTTTTTATTTTTTCACTAAAAAAATTGATGTTCATGAAAAAAGTATGGTAAAAAGACATCTGCAGCCAATTTTAGGAGTTATTTTAGGAATTGTTGCAATGACTTTGGTTTTGTCTGTACTCAATGCATTAGTTTTGACCCCTGTTTATGCTGTAACAACTGTGCCCAATTTACCAAAAATTGATGGTTATTCAGGTTTATTAAGTTTTACAGAAAAAGTTTACTTAGGGCAATTGCTTCATATTCCGTCAATGAGTAGCTATATTGCAGGAATTATTGTTCCCTTTAATTTAATTAAGGGTGCCATTAACGGCACAGTAGTTTATTTACTTTTTGAAACAGTTTTGGGTAGTTTAAAGCCGTTTGTACAGCGCTATTTTAATTTGAAAAATTAATTTTTTACTAGATTTTAATCGACCACATATGAGGTCGATTTTTTTATCCAAAATAATAATTAAATATGCTAAAATAAAACAAGCTAAGTGAAGGAGGTTTTTAGATGAGCCATAAACCCAAGGGCCCGTATTTACATTACGAGCGTCCGAATGAATCTAGAACAGTGATCCATAAAGCAACATCAAGAGGGTGGATTGTGTGGATGGCTATTCTGATTCTTAGTATTATTGCACTTGTACCGGTTGTTCATCACTTAGCTACAAATGGGTCAATTAATGAACGAGTAGTTGAATTAAAAAAATCGGTAAAAAAGCATGACAAGCTAAAAAAATCGGTTGTACCTCAAAACCGGCTTCAGCCAAAAGCTGAACAAAAGAAAAAAAGGCAACCCCCAAAAGTGCAAACTAAGCCTACACAGTATGTAGCAAAAAGTGGAGATTCATTATCAAGTATTGCCGAAAAATTTAATTTAAGTATTGAAGAGCTCGCAAGTCTAAATCAGCTTAATGTAGATAGCCAAGTTAAAGTTAATCAAATACTTAAAGTGAAATAAATATAGAAAGGATAGGGACTGAATGTCCCTTTTTTATTGGAATGCAAGTAGCAATTGATGGTCCAGCTTCAGCTGGAAAAAGTACAGTGGCAAAACTTATCGCACAAAAATTAAATTTTATTTATATTGATACTGGAGCAATGTATCGTGCATGTACGATAATTGCCCAAAAGCATGGTATAGATTATAGTAATGAAGCAGAAATTTTAAAAGCAGTTGAAGCAGAAGGAATAGAATTTCAAACTATTAATAATGAGCAAAGAGTTTATGTTGGTAAGCAGGATGTTTCACAAGAAATTAGGACTCCCGAAATTTCAGCTAATGTTTCACAAGTTTCAGCTTTAGCTGGAATTCGTGCAAAAATGGTCGATCTTCAAAGACAAATGGCTGGAAAAATGGACGTGGTAATGGATGGACGTGATATTGGAACTACTGTTTTGCCTAATGCTCAGGTGAAGATATTTTTAATTGCTTCAGCTTATTCTCGTGCCAAAAGGCGAATGTTAGATTTTAAAGAACGTGGTATCAAAAATTCCCAAACAATTGAAGAAATTGAAGCAGATATTACCGCTCGTGATTATAAAGATTCTCACCGCAAAATCTCTCCTTTAAGAAAAGCTGCCAGTGCAATTGAAATTGATACAACAAATATGACAATTGCCCAAGTAGTTGATGCAATTTTGACAGAAATTAAAAAAAGTCAAAAAAAACTAGAAAAAAGGGGATAAAACAGTAGAAAAATATCTAACTTTCATTTAAAATTAGGTTATGATATCGGGAGGTAAATAATGTCAGAAAATAGTAATCAATTTTTAGATGCATTAAAGCAAATGCAAGGGGTTGAGGTCGGAGATATTGTAGATGTTGAAGTGTTGGATGTTGAAGAAGGCCAAATCGATGTCGGTGTTGTAAATGCCGGTGTTGAAGGTGTAATTCCTCGTCGTGAATACACTTCAGATCGCAACGTCGATCTACGTGATGCTGTTAAGCCAGGTGATAACTTTAAGGCTTTAGTTTTAAGAAAAGCTGGTGGCGATAAAGAAAACGGTGAATTTTTCTTCTCAGTTACTCGCTTAAAGGAAAGAGAAGCATACGAAGAACTAAGAAAAGATTTTGAAGCAGGAAATCCAATTGAGGGTACTGTAACTTCTTCAGTTCGTGGAGGTTTACTAGTTGACGTTGGTACTAGAGGATTTTTACCAGCTTCACTTATCTCAAATCGTTACGTTTCGGATCTTAAGCCATATATTGGTAAAACAATGAAACTTAAGATTACAGAGATTGACCCAAGTAAGAATCGTCTGATTCTTTCACACAAAGATTTAATTGAAGAAGAGCGTGAAGAAGCTTTTGACAGTGTTGCATCACAATTAGTTGTGGGAGACATCGTTGAAGGTAAGGTATCTCGTTTGACTAACTTTGGTGCTTTTGTTGATGTTGGTGGAGTTGACGGATTAGTTCATATTTCCGAAATATCATACAAGCATGTAGATAAACCAAGTGATGTTTTAAAATCTGGTCAAGAGGTTAAAGTTAAAGTAATTGGTATTGATGATGACAGACATCGCATCTCCCTTTCAATTAAGCAAACTGAACCATCCCCATTTGAACAAGCCACAGCAGAACTTCATGAAGGTGATATTTTTGAAGGTGAAGTTAAGTCTTTAACTAATTTTGGTGCTTTTGTTGAAGTAGCTGATGGAATTCAAGGTTTGGTTCATGTTTCTGAAATATCATATAAGCATGTAGATAAACCAAGTGATGTTTTAAAAGTCGGCGAAACAGTTAAAGTTAAAGTACTTAACATTGACCCTAATGATCGTCGAATTTCACTTTCAATGAAAGCTACTGAAGCTAAGAGTTCAGATAGTGAAAGTACACGTTCACACAATTCTTACAATAGAAGTGCAGTTAATAAAAAGTATATGAATAGCGATGACAGTGGCTTTGCTTTAGGTGACATTATAGGTGACCAATTAAAAGATCGTCGTTAGTTTTAATAAAAAATGCCGACTTAACTTAAAGTCGGCATTTTTATTTTTAAGGGAGGCTGGAAATATGGTTTTACCTGTAGTTGCAATTGTAGGACAACCCAATGTTGGTAAATCTACTCTTTTCAACCGGATAATCAATGAGCGTTTAGCAATCGTTGAAGATAAGCCTGGTGTTACTCGTGATCGTAATTATGCTCAAGCTGAGTGGATGGGGCATAAATTTGATTTGATTGATACAGGTGGAATAACCTGGGAAAATAGTCGAATTGAAGATGAAATAAGAGCGCAAGCAGAGATTGCAATTGAAGAAGCGGATGTTATTGTCATTCTGACAAGTGTTACTAATCATTTAACTGACTTAGATGAACGGATTGCACAGATGCTTTATCAAACTAAAAAGCCAATTGTTCTTGCTGTAAATAAGGCCGATAATCCTGAACAAAGAATGGATATTTATGATTTTTATAGTTTAGGATTAGGAACACCAATTCCAATTTCAAGTGTTCATGGGACTGGAATTGGAGATTTACTTGATTGTATAGTGAGTGAACTACCTAAAGACCTAGACCAACAAAATGATGATCAAATACGTTTTAGCGTGATTGGTCGTCCCAATGTTGGTAAGTCGTCAATTGTTAATAAACTAGTTGGTGAAAAGCGGGTAATTGTTAATAATGAAGAAGGCACAACACGAGATGCTGTAGATACTCCATTTATTGATGAAGAAGGCACTAAGTTTCGAATTGTCGATACAGCTGGAATTAGGCGTCGTGGTAAAGTTTACGAAAAAACTGAAAAATATTCTGTCATGCGAGCAATGAGTGCAATTGAACATTCTGACGTAGTTTGTCTTGTATTAGATGCAAGTACTGGTATTCGTGAGCAAGATAAGCATGTTGCAGGTTATGCTCATGAAGCTGGTTGCGGTATCATTATTGTAGTCAATAAATGGGACTTGCCCAAAAAAACTAGTAATAGTGGTAAAGAATTTGAACAAGTAATCAGAGAGGAATTTCAGTACTTAGATTATGCGCCAATTTTATTTGTTTCGGCCAAAACTGGACAAAATCTTGATCAAATAGCAAAACTAGTTAAATTGGTGCATCAAAATCAAACTCAACGTATCCAATCAAGTATTTTAAATGATTTATTACTTGACGCAAGTAAATTAGCCCCTGCACCAATGATAAAGGGTAAGCGACTTAGATTATATTATATGACTCAGGTTGCTACAGCACCACCTACATTTGTGGTATTTGTGAATGATCCAGAATTAATGCACTTTTCATATCAACGCTTTTTAATCAATCAGTTGCGTAATAATTTCAATCTTTCTGGAACTCCAGTTAAGATTATTGCACGTAAAAGAAAATAGTTTGTATTTAGCAAATAATAAAAAACACAAATTTTGATTAAATTGCTTGTTGTACTAAGGGTTTTGTGCTATTTTAAGAACAGAGAAATGATGATTTAAATAATCATTTATTCCTTATTCTTTTTTGAAGGATAAGTTGAGAATCTCTAGATGGAGATTTTATTTTGGGAGGTGAATTCCAGATGGCAAATAAAGCTGATATAGTTAATGAGGTAGCATCAAAAACCGATTTAACTAAAAAGCAAATTGCTGCAGCTATTGATGCAATTTTTAGCTCAATTCAAGATGATCTTGCTAAAAATGAAAAAGTTCAATTAATTGGTTTTGGTACTTTTGAAGTGCGTCAACGTGCAGCTCGTAAAGGTCGTAATCCACAAACTGGTGATGAAATCGAGATACCAGCAAGTGTTGTTCCTGCTTTTAGACCAGGTAAGGCTCTTAAAGAGGCAGTTAAATAGTTTTTAATAAAAAGATGATGGCATTTTTGGCCATCATTTTTTTTACTTAAAAAAATTTATAAAAGAGCTATAATAGACACCTGGATGTAATCTGATTAAGTGGAGGAATAATATGAGCTATTCAGAACAATTACTTGATTCAATTGAAGAACAAGATTTTTCTCAAGCAAATATTTTATTAAAGAAAGCATTAGAGAGCGACCAACCAGAAATTTTAGCATCATTAGCTGAAAGTTTAACTAATATTGGTTTTACTGATTTAGCTAAACAAGTCTATCGTAGTCTTATCGCTCAATTTCCCAAGGAAGATATTTTTAAAATTTATTTAGCTGAAATTTTATTAAATGATGGCAAAGATGACGATGGCTTATCTTTACTTTACAATATTTCTAATGCATCACCAGCTTATCTTGATAGTCTTTTAGTACAAGCAGATTATTATCAGACCAATGGCTTTTTAGAAACAGCTTATAGTAAATTGACGGAGGCATCTCAGCTTGCTCCCAATGAAGATGTTATAAAATTTGGCTTAGCTGAGATAGATTATCTTAGTGGTCGATATGAGAATGCACTTGAGTTATATAAGGATTTATTAAAGCGACAAGAAAGTTTTGGTGAAATTAGTTTAAATGACCGACTTTTTCAAACTTTAGCAAAATTAGGTCGGTATGAAGAAGCTAGCCAAGTAATTAAAAGTAATAATAGTTCGTTATTAGACATTGATAGTAAATATCAAGCCGGATTAGTGTTATTAACAGTCAATGAAGATGATTTGGCAATTAAGTATTTGAATGAAGTTATTGGACAGAGTCCAGACTATGCTAATGCTTATCGCTTGTTAGTTACTGCTTATAAACATAAGAATGATAATGAGCAAATTTTATATATGGCCCAAACTGGTATTGAATACAACGAATTTGATCCTGTTTTGTATGTAGAAGGCGCCTTAGCGGCGGTTAAACTTAACAATAATAAAATGGCTGAGGAATTGCTTAAAAAGGGTTTGAAGAATATTCCTGAAAGTGAAGATTTACGCTTGCAGTTATCTAACTTATACCTTCGTGAAGGCAAGGATACAGAAAATCTGCAATTATTCAAAAATGTTGCTGAAGATGAAATTGAGCCGCGAGCACATTGGAATATGGCTATGTCATATCAAAATTTAGAACAAGCCGATAAGGCTAAAAGTGAGTATCTATTGGTTTATCCTGAATTCAAAAATAACGCTGCCTTTTTAAAACAGATGATTCGCTTTTTTAAAACTCAGGCGCACTCAACTGATATTGTGAAGCAGTTACTACAAAGATACTTAAAATTAGAACCTGAAGATTTTGAAATGCAAGAAATGTATGCTGATTTATAATTAAACAAAAAAACTGTTGGAAATTCCAACAGTTTTTTTAATTAAAGACTATTTTCGGATAAAAAAGTGCCGTTGTTTTTGCTTATAGGTGAAGCCTTCACCAACAGCTTCATGGACTTTGATTACGCTAACGAATGCCTTAGGATCTTCTGCAGCTATTAAATCTTTAATAGCAGGCAATTCTCTTGGCGACACAACTAAATAAATGACGGGGCGCTTATGCTTACTATAGCCTCCTTGTGCTTCTAAATAAGTAAAACCGCGGTCCAATTTCAAGTCAATCATTTTAGCAATTTCTTGATATTTATTGGAAATAATTAATAGACCTCTAGCTGATGTTGTTCCTTGCTGAACGGCATCCATTACCCGGGATAAAATAAAAGAAGCAACTAAAGTATACATAATATGTTTAATATCCAAATATGAAAGTGAGGCAAAGAGTACTAGTGCATCACAGATTAGCAAAACCTTACCAGAAGAAATACCATAATTCATTTGTAAAATACGGGCAATAATATCTGTGCCGCCAGAAGTACCGTTGTAGCGAAAAACTAGTCCTAGTCCAATTCCTGACAAAGCACCGGCCATTATTGAAGATAAGAAGAGGTCGTGTTCTAGATTTAATTGCGATATAATAGGTACCAAGCGCCAAAACCATAAGAAGAAGGATAACCAAAGTGTCCCCCAAATTGTATAGGCTAAAAGACGCTTTCCCATGTAACGATAACCTAAAATAATTAAGGGAATATTTAATAAAAGGGATGATAGTCCCATATTAATTCCCCAAAAATGACGTAAAAGTAGTGAGATACCACTTATACCACCGTCAGTTAAATTATTGGGAGCTGAGATCATATCTAGACTAATACCATAAATAGCGCAGCCTAGCATAATCATTAACAATTCTAAAAGATTGTGTTTATTAAATTTTGACATAATATAAATCTTTCTTTTAAGTTCTTAAATATAGCCCCTTAAACATACCAGAAATAAAGTCTTTTGAAAATAAAAATACTAAGTTAAATGAGTTGATTAAGAATGAAAATAGATAAATTACCTTCAATTTTTTTATCGGCACTACCAGTGCTGAAAATATTAGAACAAGCTGGATATGAAGCGTATTTTGTTGGAGGATCAATTCGTGATTTGCTGCTAAAGCGGCCAATACATGATATTGATATCGCAACAAGCGCTTATCCTGAAGAGGTTAAGAAGCTTTTTCCTAAAACAATTGATACCGGAATTAAACATGGTACAGTAACAGTTTTACATAATGGGGAAAGTTATGAGATAACAACCTTTAGGACTGAATCAGGCTATCAAGATTTTCGTCGCCCTGATAAAGTGACGTTTGTACGTAGTTTAGCTGAGGACCTTAAACGACGCGATTTTACTATAAATGCTCTGGCAATGAATACTAGTGGAGATATCATTGATTTATTTGATGGATTAAGTGATTTACATAAGCATTTAATTAAAGCAGTTGGCAATCCGCTAGAACGATTTCATGAAGATGCTTTAAGAATGATGCGTGCGGTTCGATTTATGAGTCAACTAGGTTTCAGATTGGAAAAACAAACAGCAACAGCACTAAAAGAGTTGCATCCGTTGCTAGCCAAAATTTCAGTTGAACGGATTCGAGATGAATTTGTAAAAATGGGATTAGGGAATGATTCTAGAAGGGCTTTTGCAGTATTTTTGAATACCCATCTTAGTGAAGAAGTTCCAAATTTTGCTGGTAAAAAAAACTTGCTAGCGGTTTATCCCAATTTAAAGTTTAATCCCCACTTAGAAACGAGTCTCTGGAGTGTGATTGCTATTTTACTTAAGATTCCTAACCGCCAAATAGCGAACTTTATGCGCAGTTGGAAAAATTCTAATTTAATGACTAATAAGGTAGAAAAAATTATTACCTTATTTGATGTGATTTCTGCTCATGTGCCAACAGATTTTGAATTATTTGAGGCTGGTGAGGAAACTTTAATGAATACAATTGATGTTGCACGTATTTTAGGACAACCAATTAGTTCAGAAATCCTGGTTAACCGATATCGGGCTTTACCAATAAAAAAAGCCGCTGATTTAGCGGTTGATGGTCGTTTTTTGATTAACTTGGGAATTAAACCAGGGCCGGAGTTAGGCAATTTATTGCTAACAATCAAAAAAGCAGTTGTTGCAGGTGAATTAGAAAATAGCCCAGAAGCAATTGCGGCCTTTTTAAACGTAGAATAAAACTGAAAAATACATTAAAGCAGATGCTAAAATAACAAAAAGGTGCCAAATAACGTGTATATAAGGAATGCGTCTCATGGTATAAAAAAATGCTCCGACAGTATATGCTACTCCTCCACTAGCTAGTAACCAAAATCCAGTTGGGCTCAGACGAACATATAGCTGTTGGGCGACTAAAATTACTAACCAGCCCATACCAACATATATTATGGTATCTAAAATACGATGTTTGCCCCGATTGAAAATGTAGTAAAGTATGCCCAAAATTGCTAATAGCCAAACTAAACTAAACAAGAACCAACCCCATCTACCGCCAATGACTACTAATGAATAAGGCGTATAGGTACCAGCAATTAAAAGAAAAATTGAGGAATGATCAAAAATTTGAAATATATTTCGTGCTTTTGTAAATATTAAACTATGAAAAAGGGTTGAAAAAAGGTATAGTAGCAACAAGCAAATTCCATAAACACTGAAGGTAATAATTCTTACTGTACTATGGGTTGAAACAGCTTTAATAATCAATAAAATCAACCCCGCTATAGCGAGACAAAAGCCGATGCCATGCGTAATAGCACTCAGCGTATTGTCAATAATATAGTATCTTTTTGTTCTTTTTTGCGGCTCTTGCCAAAATTCTTTTAATTTCATAATGAATCAAGCCATTCACTTTCTTCTTTTTGTTTATTTTTTTGATATAATACAGATAATTGATATTAATATTCTATCATAAAAATGTGACAGCAATTCAGAATTGAGGGCGAGTAAAGTTGTCAGAAATTAAAATTTTGACAGATTCTTCGGCACAATTGACGCCAGAAGAAATAGAAAAATATAATATTACGGTTGTACCGTTATCGGTAACCGTTGGAGGTAAAACCTATTTAGATGGGGTAGAAATCACTAGACAACAATTTGTTGATGAAATGGTTATTGCAAAAGAATTACCCAAAACAAGTCAACCACCAATCGGGACTATCATAAAAGCAATTAATGATTTGACAGCAGATGGTAGTGAAGTCATCGGTATATTTTTAGCCAAAGCATTAAGTGGTACGATTGATGCAGCAAGGCAAGCAGCCAATATGGCTGATAAGCCTGATGCTGTTCATATTGTAGATTCAGAATTAACAGATCGAGCTGAGGGACTACAAGTTTTAGCTGCTGCACGTGATGTTGCATCTAACAAAACAGTTAACCAAATTTTAGAGCATATTGAAAACATTAAAAAAACGCAGCGTTTGCGGATGATGATTGTGAACCTAGAAAATGTTATTAAAGGTGGACGTTTAGGCCCCATCTCTGGGAAGATTGCTAATTTACTTAATATTAGAATTGAATTACAGATGCCAGGTGGAGAATTAAAAATTGCTAAAAAGGGCCGTGGTAAAAAGTTCTCGCTTGCCTTTGATCAACGCGTTTTAGCTGATATAGCGGCTAACAAAGATAGTATTAAGGAAGTGGGCATTTCTTATGTTTCAACTGGTGGAGTACCAGAAAAATTACTTGATTTGGCTCAAAAAATAAAAGATATTAATTCAAATATTAATGTATTGGTACGTGAAACTAGTCCTATTATTGCCACCCATGCTGGTATGGATGCGTATGCCATTTTATATTATACGGAGTAAACATATTGTCATATCGAGAGAGCTTTTATCGTTATTTAATGACCCAGTGTAGTGCAGATGCAAAAGATGATGTAGCACAATTTGCAAATAATGCTCTAAATGATCAAACTTTTCCTAAACAAGAGCAAAGTTATGAAGAATTGTCTAATTATTTGGAATTAAATGCAGGTTATTTACCAAATATGAGTATTTTTGATGAAGCATATCAAATGTACCGCGAAAAGATGTCATATTAATTATATATGGTCACATAGACCTTTTAGTGTAAAGAAGGCAAGATAGTAATGGCTAAAATTCAGTGGTATCCAGGTCATATGAATAAAGCTCGTAATCAACTTGAAGATAAGATGAGCTTAATTGATGTATTAGTTGAAGTATTAGATGCACGAATTCCACAATCATCAAGAAATCCAATGATTGAAGACTTGGTTGGAGATAAACCGCATTTAATTATTTTAAATAAAGCAGATTTAGCAGATCCCACAATGACCAAGCTTTGGCAAAAAAAATTAACTGGCAAAGGTAAATTTGTTATGGCAATGGACTCCTTGCATAGTAATAATATGCAAGTTTTAGTTCGTATGATTAAAAATGCCGCCAATGAAAAAATTAAACAGCGTGAAGCCAAAGGGGCTACTAATCCTATAATTAGAATTGCCGTAGCTGGTGTACCTAATTGCGGGAAATCGACAATTATTAATCGTTTAGTTGGACGTAATGTAGCAGTAGTTGGTAATAAGCCAGGCGTTACTAAGGGACAAACTTGGCTAAAAACGCAGTCTAATATTCAGATCCTTGATACACCAGGGATTTTGTGGCCTAAATTTGAAGATCAAGATGTTGGTTATAAGTTAGCTGCATTTGGAGCAATTAAAGATACAATTTTTAGCGCAGATGATGTTGCTTTATTTTTGCTTGCAAGTTTGCGCAAAAATTATTTAGCTGATTTGGTGAGATTTACTCGTTCGACAAAAGATCGAGTAGAGAAGATTAATAATACTGATTTGTTATTAGCACTTACTGAAGAATATGGCATGCGCGATGATTATGACCGTTTCTCTTTGTATTTACTACAACGGCTTCGTAAAGGTAAGGTAGGAAGGATTACGCTTGATCGTCCATGAAGATTACTGAAATAAAACAGTTATTAACTGAAGATAATGTTAGTGAGTCAGATTTAACAATGCTTTCGTTAGATTCAAGAGTTGGCGTCCAAAAATTATTAGCAAGCTATTATAAACGTAAAGCAAAGTTTGCCGAAAAAAAACTTGCCTTTAATAATCGTTTTTTTTATGAAAAAAAATATTGGTCGAAAAAAAAGATTGTAGCTGGAGTAGATGAAGTAGGGCGTGGACCGCTTGCTGGTCCGATAGTTACTGCGGCAGTTATTTTAGACGATAGTTTTGATCTTATTGAAGTCAATGATTCTAAAAAATTAAGTGGAACTAAACGTTTAGAGCTCTATCCATTAATTTTACAAAAGGCAGTTAGTGTAGCTATAGGAATAAAGAGTGCCCAAGTAATCGATCAAATTAACATTTATGAGGCTGATCGTTTAGCAATGGCTGATGCGGTAAAAGGATTGGACTTAAAACCAGATGCATTATTAGTTGATGCGATGAATGTGCCAATTAACTTGCCGCAAGAGCGCTTGATTAGAGGGGATGCTAAATCTAATTCGATTGCAGCAGCTTCGATTATTGCGAAAGTTTTTCGTGATCAGTTAATGGAAGATTATCATGATATTTATCCCGAATATCATTTTAATTGTAATGCTGGTTATGGCACTAAGGATCATATTGCAGCATTACAAAAATATGGTCCGACGCCGATTCACCGTAAAACTTTTGCTCCAGTAAGTGATTTTTATAAGTAAAATAAAAAATCTGCCTCCTTTTCTGCGTATTATACAAATGGGAGGATTTTTTATGAAAATAACAGATTTTCTTTTACGTCTAAAACTACAAAAAAATATTGGTTATGTTAAAATGTTACGAATTGCTAGTCAAATCACTAGCAATGATATCAGTATTCAGACTATTAAGAATATGAATTTGCCTGATAATTTAAATCAGTCATGCTTAGCTGCGTATAATGATACAGGGATAGAAAAAATTATTATTCGTATTAAGAAACAGTGTTACCCCATTAGTTTTTTTGATAATGAATATCCAGACGCCTTGCGTCAAATTTATCGGCCACCTTTAGTTTTATTTACTCAAGGAGATCTGAGTTTATTAAAAAATAAAATAGTAACAATCGTTGGCGCTAGGCAGGCTACTAATTATAGTCAAGTAGTGTTGGATAAGTTGGTACCTAATTTAATCAAAAATAAGATAGTAATTGCCAGTGGTCTAGCCAAAGGGGTAGACGTCATGGCGCACAAAGCAACCTTAAAAAATAAAGGTAAGACTATTGCTGTAGTGGGGAATGGACTTAATCATTTTTATCCCATGAGTAATTATCAGGTTCAAGAGCAAATTGCTAAATCTGGTCTAATTTTAAGTGAGTACCTACCTGATACTCCACCAAGACCCTTTCGATTTCCAGAGCGTAATCGTATCTTAGCTGGCATTGCACAAAGTGTGATTGTAACTGAAGCTAAGGAAAAGTCTGGCTCATTGATAACAGCTAACTTAGCTTTACAAGAAAATCGTGATATCTTTGCCATCCCGGGGCCAATTACTAGTCTCCTTTCTGCAGGACCTAACAAGTTAATTGCAGCTGGGGCTTGTCCAATTACGGATTTTGAATTTCAACTTTAAAGATTTGACAATTAGCCAATAAATATTCTATTCTCAGTCTAGTACTAAAATTAAGAAAATTAATGAGGAGGCTTTTGATGCCTACTAAGTCAAAGCCAAAAAAGCGTAAAAAAACATTAGTAATAGTTGAATCACCGGCTAAAGCTAAAACAATTGAAAAATATTTAGGACGTAACTATCGTGTGATTGCTTCTAAGGGACACATTCGTGACCTGCCTAAATCACAAATGGGGATTGATTTTGAAAATCACTACGAGCCTAAATATATTTCAATTCGTGGTAAAGGTGACACAATTAAGGAATTGAAGGCAGAAGCCAAAAAGGCTAAAGAAGTATATTTGGCTTCTGACCCCGATCGTGAAGGAGAAGCTATTGCTTGGCATGTGGCCCATGCCTTAAATTTGGATGATACAGCTAAGAATAGAGTTACTTTTAATGAGGTTACTAAGGATGCTGTCAAAAACAGTTTCAAGCATCCACGGGCAATTAATATGGATACAGTTAATGCCCAACAAGCTCGCCGAATTTTAGATCGAATAGTCGGTTATTCTTTATCACCTATTTTATGGGATAAAGTAAAAAAAGGTTTGAGTGCTGGGCGTGTTCAATCTGTTGCGCTTAAGCTTGTGATTGATCGTGAAAAAGCAATAAATAATTTTAAGCCTGAAGAATACTGGACAATTGACGCTGAATTTAAGAAAAAAACTAAAATATTTAAAGCCCAGTTTTGGGGAATCAATGGTAAAAAAAAGGACTTACCCAATAATGACGCTGTCAAAAATGTTTTAGCTAAAATTGATAAAAAGCAAGAATTTAATATTAATAATGTTGTTAAACGTGAACGTCGGCGCCAACCAGCTGCTCCGTTTACAACTTCAACAATGCAACAAGAAGCCAATAAGCGGTTAAGTTATCGTACTAGAAGAACTATGAGCATTGCCCAGCAGTTATATGAGGGAATTAGCTTAGGTAAAGAAGGTACGGTCGGCTTAATTACATATATGAGAACAGACTCCAAACGAATATCTCCAATAGCCCAGGCTGAAGCATCTAAATTTTTGAATGAAAAATATGGTGCCCAATATGCAGCTAAAGGGGCGCGGCATTTTAAAAATCAAGAAGATGCCCAAGATGCTCATGAAGCAATTCGGCCAACTAGCGTTTATCGTACACCGGAGTCACTTAAAGCAGTGTTAACTACTGAGCAATATCGTTTATACAAGTTGATTTGGTCACGCTTTTTAGCTAGTGAAATGACACCAGCTGTTTATGACACAGTTAGAGCAGATGCTGAACAAAATGGGGTGATTTTTAGAACTACAGGTTCAAAAATGAAATTTGCTGGCTTTACTAAGGTATATGACAATCAACAAGAAAAAAGTAGTGAATTACCTGAATTGGAAAATGGTGATATTGTTAAATTAGCAAAATCTGATAATAAGCAGCATTTCACTTTACCACCAGCTCGATATACTGAAGCCAGTTTGGTTCATGCTCTAGAAGAAAATGGTGTTGGTCGGCCTTCAACCTATGCTCCGACAATTGATACACTGCAGCGGCGTTATTATGTTAAATTAGAAGCTAAATCTATTGTACCGACAGAATTGGGTGAAATTGTTGACGATTTAATTGAAAAATTTTTCCCAGACATTGTTAATATTGATTTTACAGCTCAATTAGAAAATGACTTAGATAGCATTGAAGCGGGCCAGAAGAATTGGGTAAAGGTGGTAGATGAATATTATCATCCCTTTAAAAAGGAACTAGATAAGGCTGATGCCGACATAAAAAAAGTTCAGATTAAAGATGAACCAGCTGGTTTTAATTGTGATATCTGTGGTGCCCCCATGGTCATTAAAATGGGCCGCTATGGCAAATTTTATGCTTGTTCGCGCTTTCCGGAATGTCGTAATACGAAAGCAATTGTTAAAAAAATAGGTGTTTTGTGTCCCAAATGTGGTAAAGGTGATGTGGTTGAAAAGAAATCCAAACGTAACCGTAAATTTTATGGCTGCTCTCGTTACCCAGAATGTGATTTTGTTTCATGGGATAAGCCGATTAGTCGCCAATGCCCTAATGATGGTCACTTCCTAGTTGAAAAAAGAAGTAAACACAATTTAGTTGTTTTATGCCCTAATGGTGATTACAGCGAAGAACCAAGGGAAGAAGAAAAAGAAAACCAATAAAGTTAAATTTATGTAAATATCATCAAATCAATCTGATTTGATGATATTCTTTTACATAAATAATATTTTTAGTAAAGGAATATTGATATGCCTAAAAAAGTAACTGTAGTAGGTGGTGGCTTAGCTGGAAGTGAAGCTGCTTGGCAATTGGCTAAACGAGGAATTCCAGTTGATCTTTATGAAATGCGACCGCAAAAAATGACATCTGCACATAAAACAGGGCAGTTAGCTGAACTTGTTTGTACCAATTCAATGCGGTCGAATCAACTATCAAATGCGGTAGGATTGATAAAAGAAGAAATGCGTCAGTTAGATTCACTTATTATTGCTGCAGCAGATAAGACACAAGTTCCAGCTGGTGGAGCACTAGCTGTGGATCGGGATGATTTTAGTGACTATGTTACCGCTAAGTTGCACGCAATGCCGAAGATTACTTTTCATGATGAAGAAATAAAAATTTTGCCAACTGAAGGAATAAATGTTATTGCTACAGGTCCTTTAACTAGTGATGCATTAGCTACACAAATTCAAAAATTTTCTGGAACTGAAAGTTTACATTTTTTTGATGCTGCTGCACCAATTATTGCTGCTGATTCAATTGATATGGATATTGTTTATAAGAAGTCACGCTATGATAAGGGTGAGGCGGCATATTTAAATTGTCCAATGACGCAAGAAGAATATGAAAATTTTGCCCGTGAATTGGTGAGTGCAGAAACAGCTCAAGTGCATAGTTTTGAAAAAGAAGATGTATTTGAAGGTTGCATGCCGATTGAAGTTATGGCTGCTCGTGGTGAAAAGACTATGTTATTTGGTCCACTAAAGCCAGTAGGGTTAGAAGATCCACATACTGGGAAACAGCCGTATGCAGTAGTCCAATTGCGGCAAGATAATGCGGTTGCCTCAATGTATAATATAGTTGGCTTTCAGACTCATTTGAAGTATGGGGCCCAAAAGCGAGTTTTTTCAATGATACCAGGACTAGCCAATGCACGTTTTATTCGTTATGGTAAAATGCATCGTAATACTTATATGGCCTCACCTGAAGTACTAACGGCAAGTTATGAAGCTAAAAAATGTGCTGGCCTCTTTTTTGCTGGTCAAATGACAGGTGTAGAAGGATATGTTGAGAGTGCAGCCAGTGGCTTAGTTGCTGGAATTAATGCAGCCAGAAAAGCGAGCGGACAAGATACAATTATTTTTCCGAAAATTACTGCAATGGGTTCAATGGCTAATTATGTGACTACAGCTAATGTTAAGCACTTTCAACCAATGAATGCTAGTTTTGCTTTGATACCTGGTCTTGAAGGTAAAAAAATTCGTAATAAGCGTGAACGGCATGAAAAAATTAGTGAGCGTAGCTTGGAAACGCTAGCAAAGTTCAAGCAAGAAGTGATAGACTAAAATGGTAGCGGAAGAAAGTAATTTTTTGCAACTTTTTATTTCGTATTTACAAAATGAGCGTCAATATAGCAAGGCAACTATTAGGTCTTATCAAACTGATTTGCTTGAAGCAAAAATGTTTTGGCAAGAAAATGGTGGCTTTACTGGTTGGGAAAAAGTAGTACCCAGGGATGTGGAGATTTTTTTACAAAATTTGGCTCAACGTAAGCTTGCACGTACTACTCAAGCGCGAAAAATGTCAAGTTTACGTTCTTTTTATCATTTTTTGTTTAAACGAAAAATGATTAAAGTTAATCCGACTCAGACTATTGTCTTGAGAGCTAAAGAACGAAAACTACCGCAATTTTTTTATCCACCAGAAATTGATCAAGTTATAACTTCACTAAGTAGTAAAGATCCATTAACAATGCGTAATCTAGCGATGTTTGCATTGTTTTATACAACTGGTATGAGGGTTAGTGAGGTTAGTGGATTAAAAATTAAGGCAATAGATTTTGATTTAAAGATTATCTTAGTCCATGGTAAGGGGAATAAGGATCGTTATGTAGCTTTTGATGATCAAACTAAAGTTGTATTAGTAGATTATTTAGAAAGTGCGCGCAAGCAACTTTTAGCCAATGCAAAAGATACAGATCATGTTTTTTTAAATAGTCGGGGACGATCATTAACCTCGCGTGGCATTGAGTATGTTATGCAAAAAGTGTTTAACAATGCAGGAATTAACGGTAAAGTGCATCCACATGAGTTACGGCACTCCTTTGCGACGGCTATGCTCAATAATGGTGCTGATTTGCGTAGCGTTCAAGAATTACTTGGTCACGTTAATCTTTCAACCACCCAGATATATACGCATGTGACTATGAGCCATCTACAAGCAAATTATAAAAGATTTTTTTCCCGCAATGATAAGAAAGACGAGGCAAAATAATGACAACAATATGTTCAGTAAAATATAATGGTAAGACTGCAATTGCAGGTGATGGACAGGTTACTTTAGGTGAAAAAGTAATTGCTAAGTCAACTGCTAAAAAAATTCGCCGGATATATCATAATCAAGTAGTAATCGGTTTTGCAGGTGGGGTTGCGGATGCTGTTAGTCTGCAAGACATGCTTGAAGGAAAGTTAGAGGCATTTGGTGGAGATTTGCGCCGAGCAGCTGTTGAAATGGCGCAAGCATGGCGTAAAGATGCAACTTTACAGAAATTGGAAGCCATGATTATTGCTTTTAATGATCATGACCTATTGCTTATTTCTGGTAATGGAGAGGTTTTAGAGCCAGATGAGAATGTTGTTGCGATTGGTTCAGGTGGCAATTTTGCTCAAGCGGCGGCAATTGCGATGATTAGGCATTCTTCGAATATGACAGCGAGTGAAATTGCACATGAAGCAGTTGAAATTGCTGCTGGTATTGATATTTTTACCGATGACCAAATTAATACAGATGAACTTTAAAAGCAGGTGAAACTCATGGAAACAAAGACTCCTAAGCAAATTGTTAGTTTGCTAAACGAATATATTATTGGTCAAGATAATGCTAAAAAGGCAGTTGCAGTTGCCCTTTATAATCGTTATCGGCGCATGCAATTATCCAGTAAAATGCAGGCAGCAATAACTCCTAAAAATATGCTGATGGCAGGACCAACGGGTGTGGGTAAGACAGAAATTGCTAGAAGGTTAGCCACAATCGTTAAGGCACCTTTTGTTAAAGTAGAAGCAACTAAATTTACAGAAGTTGGCTATGTCGGTCGTGATGTGGAATCAATGGTACGTGACTTGGTTAATGAAGCAGTTCGTATGGAAGAAAAAGAACAATTTGATCAAGTTCGTTTACAGGCAACTAAAGAAGCTAATAAAGCTTTAGTACGCTTGCTAGTTCCTGGTATTAAACGTGAAAAGCAAAAGAATATGATGGAAGAATGGCAACAGATGATGTCGGCGATGACTTCAGGTACTCAGGCAGACGCTAATTCAAATGAAGAAGAAGTAACTGATGCTATCCGTAATGAGCGTTTGACTGTCGCTGAACAATTAAACAAAGGCTTACTAGAAAATCGAGATGTTACAATTAACGTTGAACAGGCACCTAAAGTTAACCCGATGGGTGATATGATGGGGCAAATGGGTATTGATATGAGTTCAATACTTAATGGGCTAGCACCTAAAAAGAAAATTAAGCGCACCTTACCAGTTCGAGAAGCACGTGAAATTTTAATTCAAGAAGAATCACATAAGATGGTTGACTATGATTCAATTTATCAAAAAGCGATTGAACGGACGGCTAATAATGGCATCATTTTTATTGATGAAATTGATAAAATTGCTGCTGGTAATAAAAAAACTTCTGGGGAAGTATCACGTGAAGGGGTACAGCGCGATATTTTACCAATTGTTGAGGGATCGACCGTGCAGACAAAATACGGTCCAGTTGAAACAGACCATATTTTGTTTATTGCAGCCGGTGCCTTCTCTGAATCTAAACCTAGTGATTTAATTCCTGAATTACAGGGACGTTTTCCAATTAGAGTGGAACTTAATGCGTTGACAAAGAATGATTTTGTGAAAATTTTAAAGGATCCAGCCGATTCTCTGTTAGAACAGTACGTTGCTTTGATGAAAGCAGATGGTGTTAAATTGATTTTTACACAAGAAGCTATAAGTCGAATTGCACAAATTGCTTATGATGTCAATCAGGGAACTGATAATATTGGTGCAAGAAGATTGTCGACTATTTTAGAAAAATTGCTTGAAGATGTGCTTTATGAAGGACCAGATATGGCCATGGGTGAAATAACGATTACTGAAGCATATGTTAATGAAAAACTTAGTGATATAATAACAAATAAAGATTTAACCAAGTTTATTCTTTAATAAAGGCGATGAATGATCATGGATTACACTATTAAAAATAGTATTTTACAAGTTGTTATTTCAAATATAGGTGCCGAGATTCACAGTGTTAAAAGTCTGCATAGTAACTATGAATATATTTGGCAGGCAAATCCAGATGTATGGCAACGGCATGCACCAATTCTGTTTCCTATCGTAGGTAAATTGAAAAATAATCAATATACTTTTCAAGGTAAGACCTATCAAATGGCCCAGCACGGTTTTGCCCGCGATATGGCATTTGAGGTTGAGCAACATACCGCTGAGAGTATTACTTTTTTGCTAACAGATACAGCTCAGACAAGAGAAATTTATCCCTTTAAGTTTGAACTGCGGGTTAACTATAATTTATTAAACAATTTACTTGAAGAAAACTTTAGTATTACCAATAAATCAGATTATGAAATGATTTTTGGAATTGGCGGTCATCCGGGATTTAATATTCCAACAAGTTCGGTTATTAGCAAGTCTGATTTTTATTTTAGTACTAAACCTTCACTTACTCGTGTGCAAATTCCAATAAAAAGTAATGGTCTTCTAGACTGGGCTAATCGCTCTCTAGCATCGACTAATAGTTTGATTACCTTAAGCGAACATTTATTTAAAAATGATGCCCTGGTTTTTGAATTACATGGCCATGATAATCGCATATCGTTGAAAACTGATACTAGTA
The DNA here is from genome assembly GCF_003692985.1 of Lactobacillus sp. ESL0237. Lineage (NCBI taxonomy): Bacteria > Bacillati > Bacillota > Bacilli > Lactobacillales > Lactobacillaceae > Lactobacillus > Lactobacillus sp. ESL0237. The sequence goes on from NZ_REHE01000007.1 coordinate 114,900, forward strand.
ATTATCATGTTAATGTATGGCTGCGGGATGCACCTTTTGTAGGGATTTGGTCACAGTATCCCCAAATGGCTGATTATGTTTGTATTGAACCTTGGTGGGGAATTGCTGATCGAGCAGATTCGACTGGGAAGTTAGAAGAAAAATTTGGAATGAATCACCTTGAAACAGGAAAAACTTTTACTGCTGGTTTTAGTATGGCTTTTCATGATTAAGGTAAAAAGCTTAGTGTTAATTATTGACTGAAACTAACCCCTAGAATTAGAAGTTAATATTATTTCATTTTATAAGGCCGTATTCCGATATTCAATCGGGGTGCGGCCTTTTAACTTATACTTAATTCTAGTTTTAGTGTAGTATTTGATTCACTTTAATAGACAATCTGTTTTCCAAAAGATATAGGTAAATCTAAGAATGTAGAATCTATTTCTAACTTCTGCCATTGCAAGCTTGAGTTTACTAATACTATAAATTGCTGGCTTAACTGTAAGTCTTTCAGGTAATAACTCATTTATAAGCATTCTATGAAAGAATATTAACATTGACTTTAAAAATAACATATTTTTTTATTTTATTCTATTGCTATATGGTAAAATATAGCAATAGTTTTTCATTTATATTGAAAGAGAAGTGCAATGACACTTAAGAATCTTTTTAAAGTCAATCTTTTGCGGGGAAGTTTGTTACTAATTATTTACCTTATGTACTCTTATACAGGAACTGCAGCGGCATATCTCTTTAGGTACGCCTTAAATGCCTTAACACATAAAGACCTAATAACTTTTTTATACTGGTGCAGCGTTGAAATATTGGTTGCCATTGTGAGCAGCTTGTTCTTAACTATTAGTACTTACCTGTTTAACAAACAGATTCAACAATATGTCCATGTGCTCAGAGATAGGATTATTCATCATTATTATCACAATAGCGATAGGGAAGTTGGCGAAATACAGAACATTTTAAATAATAATATGAAGATATTGACGGATGAATATGCCAGACCTTGGATTCTTATCTTAAGCAGCAGCTTAATGCTTTTGATGTCTATCGGTGTGTTGTTTTCTATGCATTGGACGCTGGTCATAGCTACAGTCCTCACTTGTGTCATAGTACTTGCTCTGCCTCAATTAACCCAAAAAATTACCACGCGTGCAACTAAGGCAGCTTCCCAGAAAAACGCCGTCTTTTTAAAGACAGTTGCTGACTGGTTTAGTGGATTAAATGTATTACGGCGCTACCATGCAATTAACAGATTGCAAAATGTGCTTAACCAAAGTAGTGGTAGGCTTGCTGATGCAAATGAAAAAAAACAAAAAGCATTGAGTACTGCTGATGGACTAAATGGGGTAGGTAATTCAATTGGTCAAGTTGGTATTATCCTCTGGGGTGGTCTACTTTTCTTTCACCACCAATTAGACATCGGTGGTTTGCTTGTTGCTAGTAACTTTGTTAGTTCTATTTTTGATGAATTATGGGACATAATTGACTCCATTACGCAGATAAAGGCCACTAAAGACCTGCGCACCGAATTGCACACGTTGACTCAGGATACTGAAACAGATACTGAAGTGGACGCTTCTCCTGCTGCTATCAGTGTAAAAGGGCTAGTGATAACTTACGAGGGCCACCAGATAAGGTATCCAGATTTTGCAATTAGGGCTTGCGACAAGGTCTTGCTTAGCGGAGACTCGGGCACTGGGAAGTCAACTCTGCTTAAAGCTATCTTGGGCAAGTTGCAGCCTACGGCAGGCTCAATTGAATATTACAATAAAAAAGGTGAATTGATTACGCCTAACTACAGACAGATTGGCTATGTAGCCCAGGACGGCGTTCTTTTTCCTGATACAATTGCAAATAATATGACAATGTTTCAACATTATCCAGAAAGTCAGTTAAATAAAGTGATTGATTCGGTTGAATTAACTGACGATCTGACCAAGTTTCCCCAAGGTGTAAACACGACAATCAATCTCGATAATCTCAACGTATCTGGTGGTCAGCAACAAAAAATCATCTTAGCGCGGGCCAAATTAAAAAGGCAAAATTTGTTGCTACTAGACGAGCCAACTAGTGCAATCGACAGTAAAACTAGTACTAAGATTATCAAATCACTGCTAGCAAGTGATCAAACCATTATCATGATTGGTCATAATTTGCGACCGGAAGTGCAAAAATTATTTGATTATCGTATTAACTTAAGCAGATAGAAGTAAGGAAAGATTATGAAAATCAAAGATTTTTGGCAGGTGAATCCTGTTGTTTTTATTTGTACGATAATAGTTAAGCTATTAGCGCCTGCTTTGGCCCTGATAAACACACAGGTTGGAATATACCAGGTTGATGCTATTCAACAGGTTAGTTTATCCAAGTTTTTAAAACTAACGGCGTTTTCCTTTGTTTTGCTAGTAGTTAGTTACTTAATAGAATATCTATTTGATTATATTTTAGCCAAACAAAAAGAACGATATAAAAAAATTATAAGAGTAAAAATAGTTAGCCATCTCTGTTATACCAAGCAAGAATATGCAATTGCTCAAATACAGAATTTTTTAACAAACGACCTAATTCAAAGTGAGGAAAACTATCTTGATGCTTTTTTCAAATTGGTTAGTGGCATCGGCTATTTTGTTTCTGCTTTAGTATTGTTGTTTACTATCCATTGGGCCATGTTAATCGTTATTTCCTTGATGGTAATTGTATCATTACTTTTACCCAAGTTAATAGCAAGGCCGTTACAAAAAGCTATGATGACTATTTCTGCTAGTAACAAAAACTATCTTGATACAATAAGAAGTTGGTTGACCGGAATAGAAGAGTTACAAAGATATTTTGCTGGTAATCACCTTTTTGTAGTATTAAGCAAATCTTCACAAAAATTAGAGAACGCTAATGTCAAAGAAACTGGAATAAAGCAATATCTTAAATTTGTTAACGAAGTCTCCTCTCAAGTTATGTTACTGTTGCTATATGCTGTCACTGGCTATTTAATTATTACCAAGCAAATAGCTTTTGGGGTGATTTCAGTAGTTAGTGATCTCAAATATTATTTAACTAGTGGTATTGAGATGATCACAGAGGCTCGTGGAGCCATGATTGGAGTTACTGATCTTAATAGGCAGATTGAAGATTTAGTCATACCAGTTATTAAGCAGGAAGAAGCCAATGTAGGTTTAGAAGAAGTAGATGAAATTATCACAGCTGATTTGCAAATGGCTTTCCCGAATGGTGAAAGTTTACAATTACCCGATATTAAAGTTAAACCTGGCCAAAAAATATTGTTAACGGGTGAGTCAGGTGTAGGCAAATCAACCTTGCTTAAAATTCTGGCCGGTGAACTTAGACCTAGTTCTGGTCATGTGATCTATTGCGGTAGGCATGGCAATCTAGCTCACCCTGATTTAAGTACAATCGGATACTTGCCTCAAAATGCAGTTTTATTTCCTGATAGCATAGTTGACAACATAACCATGTTTGATGATAACTTAGCGCCAATGGTGCCAGAATGGGTCAAAGATATGCAGCTGCAGCAAGACATTGCCGAGCAGAAGCTGAACCTGCAAACAAAACTTGATTTAAATAAGCTGACTATTTCAGGTGGTCAAAGACAAAAAATAGTTTTGGCACGTGCACTAATTCATCAAAGTAGAATCATTCTGGTTGATGAGGGAACAAGTGCGATTGATGAACAGGCAACTATAAAAATCTTACGTAAAATTATGGCGACTGATGCCAGTGTAATCTTCATTGCGCATAATTTAAATCCAGAAATGAAACAACTTTTTGATTACGAACTTCATTTTTTTAGAAACAATAACAAAATCAAGGCGAATATCATTGCCAACATAGCTATTTAGAAAACTTAATATAAACTCGGAAGTTTAAGTTTAACTAAAAGCTTAGACATTTTATTATTATAAAAGACCCAATGCGCGGTTTGAATATTAATGTGAACCCCAAAATTAGGATAGTTTAGTAAATTTAACCATAATAAAACCCTCCAGCTGGATTTTTAGTCCATTCTAGAGGGGAACCTCAGTTAATTATTGATACTATTTTTTTTATTAATTATTTTATTGCGAACTTTTGTTCTGATGATTTATAATTATAACAGCCAGTTTTTCTGGTTGTATTTATTTTAGTTTATAACTTATGGTGCTTTTTTTTATACCAGTACCATAAGCCGAAGGGAATAATATTTTCTTGGTGGTGAATAAGTCGATTTATATTACTGCGATGGCGATTAAAAAGGATAATCATAATGCAGCCAACGATGATCTCTAAGAAAAGATCATGAAAGAAAAAGGTAGTAATAAAAATCAAAACAACAGCGATTAAACTTGATAAGCTTACATAAGAAGTAATAAACACAAGGGGCAAAAAAATCAAGGCACAAATGCTGAAAAACTTCAAATCGTAGCCTAAGAAAAGTCCGGCACTAGTTGCAACAGCTTTTCCCCCCTTAAATTTAAGGAAAATAGAAAAAGTATGTCCTAAAATTGCTAAGCAACCACAAATTAGAAGAAGATACTTTGGACCAGAAATTTGCAATAATCTTGGCAGATTAGTTGCTAAGGTTCCTTTAAGTACATCAATGATTAACACAAAGCTACCAGCTAATGGTCCAAAAACTCTAAAAGAATTAGTTGTTCCTATGTTACCTGAACCATATTTACGTATATCTTCTGCGAAAAATATTTTTCCGATAACAACCCCGGTCGGAAATGATCCTAGTAAGTATGCTAAAATAAATACCAGTATTAATTTTAGATTTATCATTTATATCCTACTCTCTTAATTTCTAATCTTATTCTATCAAAGATTGTTTAGTGTGAGAACAGAACAAAAATAAATGATTAAAAAAACTGGAGGAATTTATTTGGCTAAAACAAATAAAAATATAAATTCATATGATGATTCGTCAATCCAGATTCTTCATGGTTTAGAAGCTGTACGTAAAAGACCAGGAATGTATATTGGATCGACTGACATTCACGGTTTAAACCAGTTAGTTTATGAAATCGTTGATAATTCAGTTGACGAAGCTATGGCTGGTTTTGGCCAAGAAATTGATGTAACCATTCACGGTGATAACAGTGTGACTGTACGTGATTTCGGACGGGGGATGCCTACTGGCATGCACAAGTCTGGTAAGCCGACGATTGAAGTGATATTGACTGTTTTACATGCCGGTGGGAAGTTTACCGAGCAGAACTATAAAACTTCTGGTGGACTCCACGGTGTAGGATCATCTGTTGTCAATGCTCTTTCTAGTTATATGTGTGTAAAAGTAGTGCGTGATGGCATATTGTATGAAGAGGAATTTACTAATGGTGGTCATCCTGTTGGCAGTTTAAAGCGTCTTGGTAAAACTAAGGAACCAACAGGTACTACTATAACTTTTAAGCCAGACGAAACAATTTTTTCGACCACAAAATATAAGTATGAAGCTATTCAAGAGCGAATTCGGGAGTCTGCTTTTTTACTAAAGGGCGTTCGTTTTGTTTTAAAGGATGAACGTGAACCTATACATCATGATGACTTCAAGTATGATAACGGAATTGAATCTTTTGTATCATACCTTAACGAAGGCAAGGATACATTAAATAATGTCTTTTACTTTGATGGAAAACAAGATGAAATTGAAGTCGAATTTAGTGGTCAATATAGTGATAGTTATTCTGAAAGTCTTGTTTCTTTTGTAAATAACGTGCGTACAGCTGATGGTGGAACACATGAAGTTGGTGCACGAAGTGGCTTTACGCGAGCATTCAATGATTATGCTAAAAAGCAAGGATTACTTGGTAAAAAAGATAAAAACTTGGATGGCTCGGACTATCGTGAAGGTCTAAGTGCAGTATTGTCAGTAAAAATACCTGAAGAGCTTTTGGAATTTGAGGGCCAGACTAAGGGAAAACTGGGTACCCCACAAGCTAGATCAGTAGTTGATGCAATTGTTTATGAAAAAATGTCTTACTATTTAATGGAAAATGGTGAGCTGGCTCAAGAATTAGTTAAAAAGGCCCAGCGTGCAAGGGATGCTCGCGAAGCTGCAAAAAAAGCACGTAATGAAAGTCGAAATGGTAAAAAAAGACGTAAAAAAGAAGTATTATCAGGTAAATTAACCCCCGCCCAATCTCGTAATCCGAAAAAAAACGAGTTATTTCTTGTCGAAGGTGATTCTGCTGGTGGTTCCGCTAAACAGGGGCGTGATCGTAGATTTCAGGCAATATTACCTTTGCGCGGTAAAGTATTAAATACGCAGAAGGCTAAATTGCAAGATATTTTTAAAAATGAAGAAATTAATACTATGATCTATACTATCGGTGCAGGTGTGGGAGCTGAATTTAAAGTTGACGATTCTAATTACGATAAAGTAATTATTATGACGGACGCTGATGATGATGGTGCTCATATTCAAATTTTGCTATTGACTTTTTTCTATCGGTATATGAGGCCAATGATTGAACATGGCAAAGTATATATTGCTTTACCACCTTTATATCGCTTACAAAAAGGGCGCGGTAAAACTAGACGGGTTAAGTATTCTTGGACGGATGAAGAATTAGCAATTGATGAGGAAAAAATTGGCCGTGGCTATACTCTGCAGAGATTCAAGGGATTGGGCGAAATGAACGCTGAACAATTATGGCAGACAACGATGAATCCTGAATCTAGAATGTTAATTCGAGTTAAGATTGACGATGCGGCATTAGCTGAACGCCGCGTAACTACTTTAATGGGTGACAAGGTTGATGCTCGGCGCAAGTGGATTGAAGAGAATGTTAAGTTTAGAATGGGCGAAAGTGCATCAATTTTAGAAGAAAATGAGTAGAAATAAAGAGGTTTTTGATTAATGGCTACAAATGAACGAATTCGTGAAATGCCGCTTGAGCAGGTTATGGGTGAACGTTTCGGACGATATTCGAAATATATCATTCAAGAAAGAGCATTACCAGATATTCGTGATGGCTTAAAACCAGTACAAAGGAGAATCCTTTATGCTATGTATCTGGACAATAATACTTATGATAAACCGTTTAAAAAGGCTGCTAAAGCTGTAGGTAATATCATGGGTAATTTTCATCCTCATGGTGATAGTTCAATATATGGTGCTTTAGTTCATTTATCCCAAGACTGGAAAATGCGTGAGACTCTGATTGAAATGCATGGTAATAATGGCTCAATGGATGGTGATGGTCCAGCAGCTATGCGTTATACAGAATCACGTTTGAATAAGATTTCTAATATGCTTTTACAGGATATTGACAAAGATACTGTCAATATGGTACTTAATTTTGACGATACAGAATATGAGCCAACTGTTCTTCCAGTTCGTTTTCCTAATTTATTAGTTAATGGATCTACCGGAATTTCATCAGGTTATGCTACTGAAATACCCCCACATAATTTAAGCGAAGTAATTGATGCTACAATTTATTTATTGAAACATCCTAATGCTAGTTTGGATGAATTAATGCAATTTGTTAAAGGCCCAGACTTTCCTACAGGGGCAATTGTCATGGGGCAAAAGGGACTTCAAGAAGCATATCAGACTGGACGCGGTCGAATTCAAGTTCGAGCAAAATCAGTGATTCAAGAAATTCGCGGTCATCGGGAAGAAATTGTGATCACTGAGATACCCTTTGCAGTTAATAAGGCTCTATTAGTTAAAAAAATTGATGAAATTCGGCTAAATAAAGAAATAGATGGTATTGCTGAAGTTCGTGATGAAACAGATCGTCATGGACTATCAATCGTAATTGAACTTAAAAAGGGTACAGATGCTCAAAATATTTTAAATTACTTATTCAAAAATACAGAACTACAAGTTTCCTATAACTTCAATATGGTGGCAATTGATCATATGACACCGGTACAAGTTGGTCTGAAACATATTTTGACGTCATATTTAGAGCATGAAAAAGATGTTGTTATCAAGCGTACTAAGTATGACTTAAATAAAGCTGAAACACGTTTAGAAATAATTCAAGGCTTAATCCATGCGATGGATATCTTGGATGAAGTAATAAAAGCAATTCGTGCATCTAAAAATAAGGCCGAAGCTAAGAAAAATTTAACTGCTAAATTTGCTTTCACTTCAAGACAAGCAGAAGCAATTGTCTCATTACAACTATATCGGTTAACTAATACCGATGTAAATGCATTAGTTGCAGAGCAAAATGATTTAAAAGATAAAATTTCCCGTTATCGTGCACTACTGTCAGATGACAAAATTTTACAAAAAGAAATTATTAAAGAATTATCAACTGTTAAAAAAGAATTCGGAAATCCCCGAAGAACAGAAATTTCTACAGAAACAGCTCAAATTAAAATTGATGAAAAGGCACTTCTGGCTGATGAACAAGTACGAATTTTAATTAGTCGTGATGGTTATTTAAAACGATCCTCTTTACGATCTTGGCAATCAAGTGATGATGAAGATAATGGATTACCAGATGGCGATCAAGTTGTGTATGAAAAGACAGTGTCAACTTTAGATAATTTATACTTGTTTACTAACCGTGGTAATGTGATTTATCGTCCAGTAAATGAACTTGTTGAAGCAAAGTGGAAAGAAACCGGTCAGCATTTATCACAAGAAATAGGCTTGAGTAGTGACGAAGTAATTATTCGGGTGTTTTCATTTAGCAAATTAGATGAAGACGTAAATTTTGTGTTAGCTAGTACAGATGGCTATATTAAGCAAGTAAAATTAAAGAGTCTACCACCAACTAGGACCTACCGTTCACGTGCAATGGTTGCAATGAAAATGAAAGGCGATACCAGTACCATAGTAAGGGTTGACTTAGTTAAACCAAATGAAAAATTTGAAGTCATTTTATTTACTCATGATGCTTACGCTGTTAGATATGATCTCAATGAGGTACCAGAATTGGGGGCAAAAGCGTTAGGCGTTAAATCAGTTAACCTAAAAGCCGATGACTTTATTGTTTCGTATACACTAATTCCTTCTAATTACATTAATTTAGTTCGAATAGGTATAGTTACGCAGCGTGGTGCCTTTAAACAAATTAAGGCTGATTTAATTAATAAAATTTCTAGAGCTAAAAGAGGCGTACTTGTACTTAGAGAACTTAAGTCGCACCCACATAAAATAGCTTCTTTGGTCTCATATGGACAAGAACATGTATTAGTAATAACTACAAGTAGTAAAAGACAAATTATGGTAAAAACCAATGAGTTTCCATTAAGTGATCGGTATTCTAATGGATCTTTTGTTGTTGATACTACAAGCGATGGAGTACCAATAAGTTTGAAATTAGGTAGGCCTTTGAATTATAGTTAAATAGTTTTTTATTTATGATTCTATTTATATATATTTATTATTTTACACAAGTTATTTAATTATTTATAAAATATACTTTGACACAGAGCCATTTTTGATTGATAATAGCATATAAATGTAAGCCATATTATTGTTAAGATAGAAGGAATAATTTATATGCCTAAAATGGATGCTATTCTCTCAAGTAAATCTCTACACTATTTTTTACAGTTAATAGATACAATGAATTATACTCAAGCAGCACAAATTTTGGGAATTACTCAACCAGCATTAACGCAGCAAATCAAAAAAATTGAACATGCAATTGGGACTCCTTTGTTTGGACAAATGGGTAAAAAACTATATCTTACTGAAGCAGGAAAGCAATTACAAGTTGGAGCAATTAAACTTTTGGGAACTATGAACTCTGTCGTAAATGATATTCAGGAGTTTACCCAAGCTGATCGAGGGAATATTTCAATTGGAGTTTTAGAAAGTGTTAATTGTGAGTGGTTACAAAGGTTCTTAATTAAGTTTAACCAGAAATACCCTGATATTACTATTAATCTTAGTTGCTTTAATCGTAAGGATTTGTGGTATAACTTGGATAATAATTTGATTGATTTGGCAATTTTATATATTCCAGATGTTGCTAAAAAAAGTCAGGCTAGCTTGAATAATCAATATGAACAAATGAAAATTAATGATGAACGCTTAATAATTTTGACGCATCTCACTAATTTAGAAGCTGGTGAAGCATACCCAATTTCTACGTTTACTAAACAAAAATGGGTAGCATATCCAGATGGATTTTTTTTAACTCAACTAATGAAAGAAAAATTTGGAAGTAGAGTTAATATAAAAAAGAAATTGGATATTTCTATGAGCTTTTCATCAACAGAGCAGCTAGTGGCAACAGCTATAGCAACAAACTACGATACATTTGTTAGTCATTCGTATTATCAAGCTCACAAAAATGACATTAATTTAACTCCAGTCTTTTTAAAAGATGACAAGAAGTTCCTTACTTCAATAGTTTATCGAAAGGGTAAAAAAGACGTTCCTCGAGTCGCCAATATTTTAGCCGAATTTAAGCAATTCTTACCTAAATAGGCTTTATTGAATAGGAGTTATTAGGTAAACTAATTATGTACAATAATTTATAGAAAAAGAGGAAAATTAATGGAAAAAGAGCTAGTTTTTGGTCATCAAAGTCCAGATACAGATGCTATTGGTACAGCTATTGCTTATTCATTTTTACAAAATAAACTGGGTTATAATACTGAAGCAGTGGCATTAGGTGAGCCTAATGACGAAACTATGTTTGCATTAAACAAGTTTGGTTTTCAGGCACCTAGGGTAATCAAGACCGCTGCTAATGAAGTTGAAAAAGTAATGCTAGTTGATCATAATGAACCACAACAAAGTGTTTCTGATATTGATAAGGTAAAAGTTACCCATGTTGTTGATCACCATCGGATTATGAATTTTAATACTAGTTCACCGCTTTTTTATCTTGCTGAGCCAGTCGGCTGTACAAGTACAATTGTTTGGAAGCTATATAGACATTTCGAAATTGCTATTCCGCAAAATATTGCTGGAATTATGCTTTCTGCTATTATTTCTGATACTTTACTTTTAAAATCACCGACTACAACTGAAGATGATCGTAAAGCAGTAAAAGAGTTGGCTAAAATTGCTAATGTTGATTATGAAAATTACGGACTTGCAGAATTAAAAGCAGGCACAAATATTGCAAATAAGTTAGAAGATGATTTAATTAAGTTAGATGCGAAAACTTTTGAATTGAAAGATAAAAAAGTTAGGGTAGCTCAAATTAATGTAGTTGATTTGCCTGAAGCAATGGGACGTAAAGCTGCTTTTCTAAAGGCAATGGAGTCTGCAATAGCCACCGATCATTATGATCTATTTATGTTACTTATTACGAATGTATTGGATTCTGACTCAACTGCAATAGTAGCAGGATCTAGTGAAGCACAGCAGTTATTTGAAAAGGCATTTGGACAAATTATTGATTCGGAAATCAGTTTACCAGGTGTAGTTTCACGTAAAAAACAAGTTGTACCACCACTTACAAATGCATTTAGTTAATAATTATTTCAAATTTTAAAGATTAAAAAAACACGAGTAGGGAAGTAATCCCGCTCGTGTTTTTATTTACGTTTCTAAATTTAAATAAATTATTCTTTGTTAATTTCTTTAGCCAGAATAATAAAAGATTTACACACTCTTTCAGCCTTTTCTGAAGACATTTTTCTTAATTCATTGAGAACTTTTTTGATAAATACAGGTGTATTATCCTGATGGTTCTCAACCTTAACTTCTTTAAATCTATATGCGTTCATTATGATATCAGGTGTAGTAGTATTCAATGCTCTAGCAATAGAATCAAGTTTTTGAATACTGATGTTTTGATTTTTGGTACGCTCAAGACGAGAAATAAAGTTTACAGACAAATCACTCAACTCTGCCAGGTCCTCCTGCGTCAACTTCTGTTCACGTCGACGACGGCATATTTCTTTTCCTAAATTTATACTCATGGAATAAATTCAACCCTTTCAAAAAATATAATTCCATATTCCATAATAACAGATTAATTATAGAATTAAACAATAAAACAAAAAAATTATAAATAAAAACAATTAATTTCAACAAATCTTTAAAACATCAAAGTCGATTGTTGAAATAATAGTTTTAATCTATACTCCAGATAGTATTATAAGACAAACCCTAAAAAATATAAATAATAAAGCTCTAAATAATTAAACTTAAAATGAAAAAATATAAGTTTTAAAATATTATTTCAAGTCTGAATTTCCTTTGATACTATAGCTAAAAAGTTCAAATTATAAAAACCAGTTTTGCAACTAATGATAATATATAAATTCGATATAGAAACCGCTTTACATATACTTATTTAAGAAAATATAAGAAAACTGGTAGCAAACATTTTTAGATAAAATACTATCTAAAAGTAATTGATAATAAAAAATAATAAAAAAAATCAAAAAGCAATATTTTAAGGTCTATAAATAAAATTCTTTAAACTATTTTAGTGGAATTTATTTTAAGTTAGCTATTTTAAATAATGGCTAAGCAAATTTAATATTTAAGCATCTATATGAATTTGTACAGGGGAATAGTTGTAGCTAATTTGTAAGTTAAGTTTACTAATCTGGTAATACTTCGTATAATATATATTATGTAAAGTAAAAAACAAAATTTCAAACATTAAACGGAAATACACTAATTAATTAAAAAGGCAGTGCTAAAACTTAACACAGTAATCAGTAAGCCGGTTTAACTGAATAATCAATCAAAAGTAGCAAATAAACTTTTCTTGTTTTGCCAGTTTCTAAAAGTAGCAAAAGATCACTCCTCTTACAACAATGAAAAAGACTTGTTCCCAGTAATCATATCAAGGTAATATTACAAGCAAGATTATAGTTTTTAAGAACATGAGTTTTGGGTGCAGTGCCAAAAACTAAAATCGGTAAAGAGAATAACTAAGAAATAAATATTAACTTCTAACGCTTTTAAGCAAGCTGTTAGTGAGTTATTAAAATCTAAATAAGCCAATTAATTAAGTTCATGCAAAATTCACTTTAGAATTAATTGGTAAAGTTGCAGCTAGAAAATGCGTGTAAGCTGATCTGATTTTAGTGTATATTACACACGCAAAGAAAGTGTTGAAACCAGCAAATATTTTTTGATTATTGTTTTTGTTGCTACCACAATGTTTTCTCGATTTGTAATCATTAAAACTATAATTTTAATGAAAGGTAAAAGACAACAGCAATAAGGGTTTTTACTTTTCTACCTAATGAGAATAATTTTATATATAAATGTTTTCAAAATCCAAACAGACATTCTTATTTTGCTTTATAATTTAACTAAGATAAATTTATTTAGGAGAAAATAATATTGGAAACAAAAAAATATTTGGACTTAATTGAAGATGAATTAACAAAAATGCCTGACTTTGTCCAGGAATACAATTTTGGTACTAACCATTCCTTAGCAACTACCTATCAATATTTAACAGAAATTCGCAGATTCTTTGATTGGCTACGTAAAGAAGGAATTTCTTCTGCTCAAAAAAATAGTGATATTACAACTATTACTTTAGCTAATTTACATCGTAATGACATTATGCTTTATATCAATTATCTAGGTCATGTTAAAAATCAACAAGGTCATTTAAATTCACCTACAACAATCAATCGCTCGATTAACGCCCTACGCTCACTTTTCAAGTTTTTGACCATTACTGCAGATAATAATGACGGCCAACCTTATTTTGAGCGAAATGTAATGCTGAAAATTGACTCCCTTAATAATACTAAGACCCTTAATTATCGTGCACATATTCTTGAATCTCATATGTATATTGGAGACTTAAAATACCAATTTTTGAATTATATTGAGAACAACTTTGAAAAGCACTGTAATCCTCATGCCCTCCCCTCCTTTAAGCTTAACAAGGAGAGGGATATGGCAATTATTGCCGTAATTTTAGGGACAGGAATCAGAGTTTCAGAATGTGCGGGTATTAATATATCCGATTTAAATTTAAAGAAAGCAACTTTAGACGTTACTAGAAAAGGCGGTCAAAAAGATAGTGTGCCAATAGCCGAATGGACGTTAACTTATCTAGTTAAATATCAAAAAATACGTAGCCAACGTTATAAAGCAACCAAAAAAGAAACAGCGTTTTTTCTTACCAGGTGGCACCATCAAACGCGTCGAATGACAACTAGCGCAATTGAAAAAATGGTTAATAAGTACTCGGCTTCATTTGGACACCCACTCACCCCACATAAGCTGCGTCATACTCTTGCTTCAGAACTTTATGGAGTTACTAAAGATCAAGTTTTAGTTGCACAGCAATTAGGTCAAAAAGGTACATCAGCAACAGATTTATATACACACGTTGACCAACATAAGCAACGTGAAGCCCTAAATAAAATCGCCCAAAGTAATAATTCAAATAATAAAAAGAGCTAGTAATCATAACTAGCTCTTTTTATTATCGTTATTAAAATCTTACTTGCCAACTAGAACCAGCCTGCGCAGCATTGAAACACATTTTGATTTCATCTTCATTAGTTTTATTTTGTGAAAGTGGAGGAAGATTATTTAAATTGAAGTAAGCACTTTCGCTTGTTTCAATATTGGGTGTGAAATTTGAACTTAATTCGCGACACAGAAAAATAACATTACACACGTTAACTAGCCTTTTAATACGCTTTTTATCATGAATGGTAGTTTGACTATCATTAATTGCAATTAGATAATCAATTGCAATATCACATCCGGCTTCTTCTTTTGCTTCTTTAATGCAGTTATCTTTTACCGAAAGATTAGGTTCACACCATCCTCCAGGCAGGGACCAAAAGTTGTCTGTGGTTTCTTTAACCAACAAAATCTGCTTATTTTTAAAAATTGCTGCTCGTGTGGCTAATTTAGATGTTTGATAGCCATCTTCACTACTGAAAATTTCTTTTACTTGTTTCAGTGGTAATCCGGTTTTGGCAGCCATCATTTCGGTAGCAATTAATCTAATTTGTGCATACCGTTCTATATCAAAACAATCATTGCCATATTCTAACCCATTTTGGGCAATATTTTGTAATTTTAAGGTCCAATTTAAAAATTTATCTGCATTGTCCATTTTTAATCCTTAAAATATTTTTTATTTAGTTAAATCAATTTTATCAATATCAATCATCCAGCCAATTGCAAATGATTTTTCGCCTAAGTGAGTTGCAATTCCTGGACTAAATTTAGTAATTGAAATGTTTTGCTCAGGAAAGTTTTCTTTCAAAAAGACTTTTGCTTCCTCTACTTGACTACTATCATTTGAATCAATAATAAATAATTTGATTTTATCTTTGTATGGAAGTGTAGCAATTTTGCTTAAAATTAATTGCTGCATTTTCGTAAAAGCACGTTTCATTGATCTAATTTTATCAAAAGCCACAATGTTTCCGTCTTTAAAAGTTAAAAGTGGCTTTATATTAAGCATTGAACCAATAAATGCTTCAGCATTACTTAAGCGACCACCTCTTTTAAGGTTCTGCAAATCGTTTGGTACAAAAATTTCATCAATTGTGGCCCTAATCTCTTCAAGTCGTTTAAGTATTGTATCTAAGTCGACCCCATTTTTTATCATTTTTGCGGCAGCTAAAGTAAGTTCTCCTTGAAGACGGACCGTCATTTTAGTATCAATTGCATGTAAGTTGTATTTGGGATTATTTTTTGAAATGTTACACAGAGTATGATAGAATCCAGAGATTCCACTGGATAAAGTAATTGCAATAATTGCTTCGTATCCATCATTATGTAGTCTCTCAAAAAGACTAATTAAATAACCCATACTCGGTTGAGACGTTTTGGGAAAATCTGCCCCATTCTTTTGCATTTCAAAAAGTTGTTCAGACGTAATGTCAATATTTTCTAAATATTCTTTATTACCAATAATAATGGGTATTGGCAAAACAATAATGTTATTATCCTTTGCTTCTTGTTTAGTTATAACGCTAGTACTATCAGTAACTAATGCAATCTTCATCTAATTAACCTTTCGCTGTATATACAATATAGAAGATTATAGCATAAAAATAATGAGGTTACGACTAATAGTTAAAATCATTTTGAACCTTTTGTTTTTTGAATTAATTTAGTAAACACCTGGTTAAACGTGTCAATTTCATTTTCAGAAAATCCAGTTAGGAAAAATTCTTCTATATTCTTGACAGTACTTCTTAACTCAGCAATTTTTTTAATGCCATGCTCATTTAAATGGACAGTTTTACTTGAATCGCTTTCCGACCGAGTAATTGTAATAAGGCTTAATGTCTTTTTCTGTTGTAGTTGTCGGCTTAAAGTTGATAAAGAAATTTTAAGCTTTTTAGCCAAATCGCCCATTTTTTGTTCTTTATTGTTATTGTGAGCAAAATAAAGCAATAAACGAGTCTGAGAAAGGTTAAGACCACACCTGTGTTTAATCTCCTTTTTAATAGTTTCGGAAATCAAATCGAAAGATAAAATGTCCATATAAACCTACCTTTTCTTTTTAAATCAATAATAAAAACAATTTATACAACTTTTGATTATTTGTGAAACATTATCAAATAACCTATTAGTGAATGATTATAGTTTATCGATTAATATTCTAAAAATCTAAAATCAGTATACCAGCTTTTTTGAAATAATGCTTGGCAAAAATTGCAAAACAGTTATATATGCACAAAAGTAACTTATTTTCAGATAATAATCCTTATACTTATTGCGGTATAATTGATATAATTAATATCGTATTTTGAGGTGATACTTATGGCATATGATGGCTTATTCATTCATAGTTTGTTAGGTAATGTAAGAAAGCTTTTGGTTGGTGGACGTTTATCGAAAATTTATCAACCATTTGAGCATGATTTAATTTTAATTTTTAGAAAAGAAAGAAAAAATCGCCAACTGCTTATTTCGGCAAATGCGCAATATCCCAGATTTTATATAACTGACCAATCGATTAACAACCCAGATAAAGCCCCTACTTTCGTAATGGTGCTAAGAAAATATCTTGAAGGCTCCATTTTACAATCAATTAAACAAGTTGGTGTTGATCGAATCGTCAATTTTTATTTTAGTAATCGCAACGAATTAGGCGATCAAGTACAACTTGTTTTATCAGTTGAATTAATGGGTAAGCATAGTAATGTTATTTTATATAATCAAACAAGTGGACGGATTATTGATTTACTTAAACGGATAAATCCAGAAGAAAATCGGGTGCGTTTACTCTTACCTAAAGCTAAGTATGTATTACCGCCACTTAATCCAGGGATAAACGGCTTTGAGATAACATCAGCTGAATTTAAGGCAGAAATTAATAAGGTAGCACCAACTGAATTTGTGCAAAAGGTTAATGGACTTGATCGTGATGATCGTAATGAATTACTGGGTTATTTGACAGACGATTATTCTTATTCTTCGTTTATGACTTTTATAAGTCAATTTGATAAGGGCAGAGCATATATTTTAACAACTAAAAATAATAAACGAAAAATTTTCCCCTATCTTCCCTATCATCTTGATTTGCTTAAAGAAACTACTGATGATGACTTTAATCATGCACTTGATGAATTTTATCGCTACCAATCAAATCATGACTGGGTTAGACAAAAGTCAACGCAGGTCGAACGAATTATAAAGAATGAGCAAAAAAAATTAACAAAAAAAATAGTTAAATTACGCAATCAACTTGAATTGGCTGAAAACTCTGAAGGCTACCGAATCCGAGGCGAAATTTTAAATGCTAATTTAGCCCAAGTAAAGCCAGGAATGACCAAAATTAAACTACCCAATTATTATGATAATAATAATTTGATTTCAATTACACTTGATGTTGCATTGTCTCCTGCCCGTAATGCGCAGAAATATTTTACACGCTATAAAAAAATGCGTGACTCAATTAAGCATGTCAAAGAGCAAATCCAAATAGCACAAAATAACTTACTTTATTTTGATTCAGTTCAAACAGCAATTGATAATGCTGAACCACAAGATATTGATCAAATTATTGATGAATTAACTAGTCAAGGGTATATTAAACCAATATCGACGAAAAAGCGGCGTAAAAAGATAATAGAACAGAGCTTGAATAAATTCAAACTCTCTTCGGGCAAACTTGTTTTAGTGGGTAAAAATAATTATCAAAATGATTGGTTAACATTTAAAAAAGCTAATAAGCAAGATATATGGTTTCATGTAAAAAACATACCCGGTTCGCATGTGATTTTACAGGATTCTCAGCCCTCAGAAGCTGATATCATAGAGACAGCTGAAATTGCAGCCTATTTTTCTAAAGCGAAAAACTCTGCTCATGTACAAGTTGATTTTGTTAAAGATCAACGGGTTAAAAAGCCCAATGGTGCAAAACCAGGATTTGTTATATATACTGGCCAAAATTCGATTGAAGTTACGCCGCAAAAAGATAGAGTTTTAAGTAAAAGAATAGACTAATATTTATTAAAGAAAAAAAGTTGATAAATCACTGTTTTATAACAAGATTTATCAACTTTTTGCTTCTTCTTTAAGAGCTTTAACTTTGAAGACGGAAATATTTGCTATATAGGCAAAGTAGTCAAAGATAATGATTCTAAAACTTCCAAAATCAATTCTGTAGTTTCAATACTTGAAAAAACCGGAATATGAATATTTAGAGCAGCATCACGAATTCTAATTGCGTCACCACTTGCTGTATCAGATAAATCAGTAATATTAATAATCATTACTATTTTATGTTGATTTATTTTATCTAACAAATTATTTTCGTTGCTATATACTTTAGTGATTACACCTGTTGTGATTCCTGCTTCAGCAAAATTATTAGCTGTTCCTTCAGTAGCAACGATTTTAAATCCAAGTTTATAGAATCGTTTAGCTAATTCAGTCATTTTTTTCTTATCTTGATCTCTTACTGAGATAAAGATGGTACCGTAACTAGGAATGCGTAGCCCACTTGCCTCGTAGCCTTTATATAGAGCTTTTGCTAATTGCGTGTCTCTACCCATTACTGAACCAGAAGATTTCATCTTAGAGTCAAAAGTATTATTGCTTGAGTAATTAATATAAGAAAAAACCGGCATCTTAACATAAATGAAATTATTAGACGACCATATTTTATTTTTATAAGCTAATTCCGGCAGATTATGACCACATAATACTTCAGTTGCACAAGCTGTAATATCTTTATCCAATGCCTTAGACAAAAATGCTATATTATGTCCAGCATATGGTTTAATTTGAAGTAAATAAATATCTTTATTAACGATTAAGAAATGTAGTGTGAAAATACCACGCATTTGTAGTCGTTTGATCAAATTAATTGTGTACTCAATAAGAAGTTTTTTGCTAATTTTGGCCAGATTTTGAGGCTTAAAAACTGCAATCGAGTCTGATGCATGAGAGCCTGTTTGTTCTAAATGCTCAATAATGCCTGGAATTGTCACATCTTTGCCATCTGAAATGGCTGTAACTTCATATTTGTTTCCTTCAATAAAGTGTGACAAGGTAATTTTAGCTAATTTATTTTCTTGCAAATATTTTTCTAAGGCAGGCAGATCATAAACAACAGCTGACTTTTGCTTGATACCTTCATTATTATAGCCACCTATTAAAATCGGAAAGTTCTGCTCTTTAATAAAATCAGCTGCTTCTTGTTTATCAAAAGTAGTTAATAATTGATTCTGCTTTAATGATTTTAAAGGTGTTTGCAAAATACTATTAATTTTTTCTTTTGGATCGAGGGTATGATTACCCAACACATTTAGGCCATATTTGGTTAATTTTTTGCTTAATGCACTAACTTCTTTTCCAGAAAATTGTAGCAGAACATCCTTTATGGCCTCTTTTTCTGCAATATTCAGAATATTTTCTAGTGTAATCGGCTCAAAGTAAATTTTATCAGCATTTTTATAACTAGCTGAGACAGATTCATCGTTATTTGAAATTAAAACTATAGCATAATTATTATTATGTAAAGCTTTGATGGCATGACTAATCATATAGTCAAATTCACTAGTTACGGATACTTGAGATGGTAACATACCAATTACTAATACTTTTTTATCGGCATTCAGAGGCTGCGACTCATCTTGGATGTTGTAGGCACTATAATATGCATGAACTCTAGGTTTATCGACACCAGCTGAACCATCAATTTGCAAATAGACTGGTTTTAAATGAATTTTTTTAAAATGCTTGTATAACACACTTTCCTTTATTTGCGTCAAATTAGAAATTAAGGCATTACCAAAACCATATTTTTTTGCCGTAAGCAATAAATTATCAGTAATTTCATCTTCAGCTAATTGTTGGCCAATCTGAACGATATGCTCTAATTTTTGGTAATAAACAGGATGAATATATACAATATGTTGCAGTTCTTGATAAGTAAAGCCTTGATAAATTGCCGCTAAAAGCTTGATTATATGCAATTCATTTGGATGATTTAGGTCAAAAATAATTTCAGCTTTGTCTTTAATTTTTTCAGCTTCAAAAACTTTTAAAGCCATTTCACTATTAATAGATGAAGCTAGTCCCTTTAAAAAGGCAGATTCAAAATTTCGCCCGATACCGATTGTTTCACCACTAGCTTGAGTTTTATTACTTAAATCATAATGATTACTGCCCGACTGTGTTAGTGACCAAAATGGCATTCTTACAGTCACTTTATCTTGTATTGGCTCAATAGCAGCATTTAGACCGGTCATTGGATCAATAATCTCGTTTAGATTATAACCCACTGCTATTTTACAAACAATATAACCAATACTATAAAGACAAGTTTTTTGTGACCATAATGCACTCCGCGTTAGCCGGGGTTTAATGGTTAAAATCTTTACTGTAAATTCATTGCCTTGATGCTTTACCGCAAAGTGAATATTTAAAATACCAATAATTTGTAAGCAATTAGCAATTTTTTTGGCAATTAGTCGAATTCTTTGGACTTGGTCATTATTTAAGGTTAAAGCTGGCATTACAGCAGTTGAATCACCTAAATTGACAGCAACTGGTTCAATTGTATCAGCTAGACTAGTAAATAAAATATTACCTCGATTATCACGTATTACATTAACAATAACCTCTTCCCATGAGGAAAGGTCTTCAATTAAGCGATAATTATCATGTGAAGCAGCTTCATTTTGGCGCTCTTTTTTTAAATAATCACTCACTTCTAAGGAATTTTTTAAAATAATATGTTTATTATGTAAATACGAATTATCTTTAATTAATAATACTGGAAAAGTAACTTGTTCCTTTAATTGTTGTTCTAGTTTATCAAATGCAAAATCAGTCATCTCCCAGTATTGACTTGCAGTAATTTTATTTCTTTCTAAAAAAGATGTCATATCCTGTTGGGAATTGAGCTTTAAAGCCTGTTCATTCAAGGCGAGCAAACGTACCCCCATTTGCTTAAGAATACCATCATGAACTAATTCATGTGTCACTTTAAGTCCAGTTGATGAACCATAAGCTGAAATAATCGCATCAGGCTCTTCCATCCTAATTATTCTTTTAAGAAAATCGATTGTCATTGGCTCCAAATAAACGGTTACACCTGGTTGTTTATCAGTAGAAACGGTTGCAGGATTGGGATTAACTAAAATAACGTTAATATCTTCTTCTAAAAGTGCACAAATTGCATCGGACATTAGGATATCTGTTTCCGACACACTACCAATTAATGTAGGACCTGACCCAATAATTAAAATTTTATCTAAATCATTTTCTAAAGGCATGCTTTACCCCATCATCTTTACAAAATTGTCAAAAATTTGTAGTGCATCTAAACTACCCGGAGCACCTTCAGCATTAAAGGCTGTAGCAATTGCTTTGTTTTTAGTGCTGAAACCAGCTAGTAGTTGACTATGTAAATCATAGTATTTTTGGTCTAATTCAAGCTGGACACTATTTGGCAAAACTAAACAATCAATATTCAGCGCTACTTGCCAAATTTGCTTTGTTAAATCATTAATTATTGGATAATTTGTGCCATTATATGCTTTAGGTAATTCAACTAATTGAAAATTTAAGTAATCACTAAGTACAAGAAAACCAAGTCCAATTCCCCATATGGGATATTCGCCATAAAAATTATCTAAGATGGGTTTAAGCTCACCTTGAACTTCTTTAACTTTACCAGGCCCACCAGAGATAATAATACCCTCAGGGCGCAAATTTTTGATATCTGGTACAGCAGTGTTATAAGGCAAAACAGTTGCGTTAATCTTTCTTAATGATAATTCTCGAAGCATTGAATGTTTGAGACCCAAATCAATAATGGCTACACTTTTACCAACATTTGGTACAGCATATGCATTTTTAGTTGAGACAGACGCAGACCTATTTTTTGGCAAAACTAGTGCTTTAATTTGATCAAAGGCATGTTCGTCATTAGTATCCATAATAGATGCTTTAATCGTTTTAGCTTTTGTCAATCGATGAACTAAAGCCCGTGTATCAATATTATAAATTGCTGGAATATTTTTTTCTTTTAAAAAAGAATCGAGGTCTTGAAAGTTTTCATTATCTGAAATATTTAGAGCAACATCGTTAGCAATTATGCCCTTAACAGTAGGATTAATGCTTTCATAATCAATGGCGTTAATTCCATTACCACCAATCATAGGTGTAGTAAAAACCAGAATTTTTCCAGCATTTGTAGGATCTGTAAGCGCTTCTTGATAGCCGAAATTACTAGTTTCAATGGCTAACTCGCCAGTTGAAATAATTGAAGAACCAAGACCTTCACCAGCTAGTGAACTGCCATCTTCAAGGATTAAATATCGCTTCATCTCATCACATTTTTTCTTTTAGCTCGGCTAATCTTTCCGTAAAGATGGTTGGCGGAGCAACTTTAAACTCTAACCATTTATCAGTGCTGGGTTGCATGAACCCCAAAACTTGCGCATGTAAAAATTGACCGTTTCCTTGTAAGGTATTCTTTGGACCATATAATGGGTCACCAGCTACAGGATGACCAATATATGCTAGATGGACTCTAATTTGGTGTGTCCGCCCAGTTTCTAGTTGACAACTTACTAAGCTATAGCCCTTAAATTGTTCTAGAACTGCAAAATGTGTTATAGCTGGCTTACCATTATCAACTACAGCCATTTTTTTACGATTAAGTCGATCACGTCCAATAGGCGCATCAATTAAGCCAGATTGCTCGTTAAAGTTGCCATGGACAATTGCTAAATACAATCTTTTGTTACTTTTACTAGCAAGTTGTTTTTCTAAACTAATTCGTGCCTTTTGATTTTTGGCAACCATTAATAAGCCCGAAGTATCCTTATCAATGCGATGAACAATCCCTGGACGAAAACCTTCAGGACTACTTGCTAAATCTTTTGTATGATATAAAAGTGCATTTACTAAAGTATGATTGGGATGACCGGCAGCAGGATGAACTACCATACCTTGTGGTTTGTTAACTACAATTACATCTTTATCTTCATAAATAATGTCCAGTGTAATATTTTCTGCAGTTACTGCTAAAGGGGTTAATTGTGGTACAGTGACTGATATTTGATCTCCTGTTTGAATTTTATATGATACTTTTTCTTTTTTATGATTGACCGTAATTCGTTCATCATGAATCAGCTCTTTAATTCGAGTCCGTGATAACGAACTAATTTTACTTGCAATAAATTTATCTAATCGGCCCTGTTCTGTATTAACCTTGAGTTCATAATTTTTTTCCATGCTCTTTTTCACTTTCATCAAGAAATAGTAGATAAATAAATACCAAAACTATCCCGACTGTTATAGCAGAATCAGCAATATTAAATATATTAAAGTTAATAAAATCGAGTTGAATCATATCGATTACATATTTTAAATGAATCCGATCAATTAAATTGCCGATAATTCCTCCCAGAACTATTGCTAGGCCCAATTTCATTAGTTTACTTTGATTCCGTCTTTGAAAAATATAATATAGACAGATTAGAATAGCTATCACACTAATAATATAGAAAAGCCACATTTGACCAGTAAGAATGTTCCAAGCAGCCCCATTATTTTGAAGGTAAGTTAATGAAATAACATTAGTTAAAACTGGACGTACTTCCCCAATTGAAAAATTGTGGGCAACAAAACCTTTTAGAGTTTGATCAGCAACAACAATTAATAACGAAATTATTAAATAAACAAATTTTATATGTTTTTTAGAATAAGCCACTAATTTTACCATTATTATCAACATCAATATCTAGTGCTGCAGGATGCTTTGGTAAACCTGGCATGTCTAAAACATGACCAGTGGTAATTACAATAAAACCGGCACCATTTTTGAGACTTGCGCCCTTAACATGCAAAGTGAAATCGGTTGGTGCTCCTAATAATTTTTGGTTATCAGTAAATGAATATTGAGTTTTAGCAATAATTACTGGCAATTTATCTTTACCAAGCTTTTCTAATTCCCGAATATCATTTTCGGCTCTTTCAGAGTATTCAACTTTGCTAGCATGATAAATTTTAGTAGCTATCTTTTCAATTTTTGCCTTAACTGAATCGTCTTTTTCATAAGTTGACACGAAATTAGACTGATTGGAGTTAGCTAAATCAACGACTGCTTGAGCAGCTGCAATTCCACCTTTTGATCCTTGTTCATGATAATCAACAACGAGAGCTTTAATCTCCTGTTCAGCTACCAACTTTTGTAATAAATTGAGTTCTGCAGGGGTATCAGTTGCAAAATGATTAATTAAAACTATTACTGGCACACCATAATTACGCATATTATTCATATGACGCTCTAAATTTTTAAATCCAGCTTCTAATGCTGTGAGGTTTTCATCATTCAAATGATCTGTGGTTCCTTCTGCTTGGTATTTAAGTGCACGAACGGTAGCAACAACAACGCAGGCATCAGGCTTTTTAGCAAGATTATTTGAAACAAAGTCCATAAACTTTTGCCCACCTAAATCACTACCAAATCCAGCTTCCGTTAATACATAATCACTTAAATGCAAAGCTAAATTAGAAGCAATAACGGAGTTAGCTCCGTGAGCGATATTGGCAAAGGGACCACCGTGAACTAAGGCTGGAGTATGTTCAATAGTTTGTACTAAATTAGGTTTAAGTGCATTAGCCAATAGAGCCGCAATAGCCCCTTCAAAACCTAATTCTTTTACATAAACAGGTTGGTCTGTTTTGGTATAGCCAACTAGCATTAAACCAATTCGCTTTTTCAAATCATCAATATCAGTAGCTAAACATAAGATGGCCATTAATTCATTGGCAACTGTAATGGCAAAGCTTGATTTGTGTTCTATACCATTAAACTTAGACCCCTGACCAACAGTTATGTTACGCAAACTACGATCATTTACATCAATGCCTCGTTTTAACAAGATTCTTTCTGGGTCAAGATTAAGTTCATTTCCTTGATATATATAATTATCAACTAATGCAGCTAAGGTATCAATTGCCGCAGTTAACGCATGCATATCGCCAGTAAAATGAAGATTTATATCCTCCATTGGAATCACTTGTGCACGACCGCCTCCGGTTGCTCCACCTTTTAGACCAAAAACTGGTCCCATTGAAGGTTCTCTAAGTGCAATTAAAGTTTTTTGATGGAGTTGATTATTAATTGCATCTCCTAAGCCAATTGTCATAGTTGATTTACCCTCACCAGCTGGTGTAGGCGAAATCGATGTAACTAAAATCAACTTTCCTAAATGATCTTGAGCCATACTTCTGTTAATGGCAGACCATTTTATCTTAGCTTTATTTGAGCCATATAATTCTATATCTGCTGAATTTAAACCAATTTTAGTTGCTATTTCGTCAATAGGTAGTGAATGTGATTCTTGCGCAATTTGAATATCTGATGTCATTGGGCATACTTCTTTCTATAAAAAATTATTTGTCCTGTTACTTAATTGCATCTTCGAGATTAGAATTTAGGTTCCCCCTTTGACTTAATAAATTAATTATAGCAAAAATATAAGCTTGTGTATCTTAATTATTAATTAACTGTGAAATTCTACTTTACCTTCGTTCAATGCGCAAAAGATGATATTTTTTAAAATTATCTATTTTGACTACATAAATTGAAAAATAATGCCATTTATTATTAATTTGTGGCACTGATTCTAGCTGAGTTTTCACCCTAAATGGTAATTTGAAAATATTCCCCTTCCAATAGGAAGTTAAAAATGTATAGATAACAAGAAAAATAAATAAAATTCCCCAAGCAATTGCTGACCAGTTGATAGTTTTAGTGCCCTCGTAGGTAATAATTAAACTCAAAAAAAGAACAATAAGTAACCAACTATAGTAAATAATCCCAACGTTACCTAAAATAATAAAATGTTTTTTATTCATTTTGCTTCTCTTTAAAATTAATTTGTATATTTAGATTACTGTGATCAGTTGTATCAAATAATGTCTGCAAATATCGACCCAGTTTTGGTTGATATTTAGTCAATAGCCGATATTCCTCGGAGTTATAAAGCTGAATTAACTTTTTTTCATTGATATGATTGTGTCCGGTAAAATAATTATAATTTGACTCAATAAAAAATTTATTTATTTTTTGCCCAGAATTTTTATCTTTTTGCGTCATATTATGGGTTAAATTTTTTAATTGTATATCTTTAAGATAATTATGAAAATGGGTTAAAGTATAACTCTTTTGTTCTTCTGCAGATAAGTATGGTCGCATATTAAAAGTTTGGCGCTGATATCTAATTTGATTTTTTTTGACTTTTACAAGACCATAAGCTTGATCAAAAGAACAAAAACTAGATGTAACTATTTCAGTAGTTGGAATATTTGGCTGTGGTTTTACAATATTTTGTGCATGAATATGTCCAGAAAAAGCTAACTTAACATCATATTTTTGGCAAAGCCGACTTAATGAACTAGCATTATCGATAACAAATCCACGATTAACTGCAGGATTATGAACGTATAAATTATGATGCATAAATAAGAGCGGATATAAATTATGCTTTTGGGCAAATTTTAGCTGTTTTTCAAGCCAAGCCAACTGCATTTCGCCTATAAAACCAGCCGTTACTGGTGACCTCAAAGCTTCTTTTTGACCATATATATTAGTGTCAAGCATTAACAACAAGTATTGTGGATTTAACTGAATGCTGTATGCTAATGAAGAAGAATCTGTTGCCCAAGCATGATCATAAGATTCATGAAAAATATTGCGCCAATCAGTGGGACTAATTTGTTTTGTATAAAGTTGCTGGTCATTGCTAAAAGATCGCGCCCAGCCATCAAAAATATCATGATTTCCTGGTAATAAAAATAGTTTGGTGTCAGTTAAGCTACTAAAAATTTTTTGAAATCTTTGTGCTGATAATAATTCGCCATTAAAAGTGACATCGCCAGTGACAATAATTGCTGCTGGTTTTTTTTCGTTTGCAAATTTGCAAAAAGCTCTAAGAGCAATCTCTTGATATACCAAATCTTTGCCTTGGCTAGTACTTTGAATTTGCTTGAAGGCAGGTCCATTATCATGAAGTTGATTAGCAATTAAATGGGTATCAGTAATCACCCAAAATTCAGTATTTAGTTTATTTGTAATCATTTTTTGCCCAATATTGATAAAAATCAACACGTAAGTTGCCATTAAATAACTTACGTTTCTTAGTTGCTTTTTTGCCAAAAAAACTTTCGAAATTGGGATCACCAACTAAATAATATTGACTAAAACTATCATATTTTAGTAAGTTTGACCCCATTTGGGTGTATAAGGCCTCGGCCGATTGTTTATCTTTTAACCGTTTCCCATATGGAGGATTAGCAATAATCACCCCATTTTTTAAATCGGTTGCTAAATCTTTAACAGCAACTTGCTTAAAGTAAATATCTTGTAATACACCAGCATTGTTAGCATTTAACTTAGCAATTTCCAAGATGGATTGGTCAATATCGCAAGCCCAAATTGGGGCTGCTAGTTTTTTGATTTTACTTTTTGCTTCAATTAATAAGTCTTTGTGTAATTTTGCATCAAACCAATCAAAATTATCGAAAGCAAATTTTCGCCATGATCCGGGAGCAATATTTTTCCCAATTAGAGCAGCCTCGATTGCTAAAGTACCTGAACCGGTCATTGGATCGATTAGCGGATGACTTCCGTCAAACGGAGTCAACTTTATTAAACTTGCTGCAAAATTTTCTTTCAGGGGTGCGCCACCATGCTCAATGCGATAACCACGTTTAAAAAGACTGTCACCACTAGTATCAAGTGAAATACGGGCAGTATCTTTATAGAGGTGAATGTCTAATGGATAAAAATTACCACTTTCTGGTAAAAAACCACGGCGATGATATTGATCGGACATTTTGTTGACGATTGCCTTTTTTACAATGGATTGAATACCTGGCTCAGAGTGCAATTTTGAGCGAACAGACCGCCCTTGCACTGGAAATTTAGCATCAATAGGTAAAATTGTTGCCCAATCGATATCATATACTTGATTATATAGTGTATCAAAATCAGTTGCTTTGAATTCTTTAAGTAAAATTTTTACGCGATCAGCTGTACGAAGCCAAAGATTGGTTTTAACGATATCTGCTTGAGTTCCCTTAAAAAATACACGACCATTTTCTGTAGTAGTTTCATAACCTAGTGAATGTAATTCTTTAGCCACAACACTCTCAAAACCGGCACCCATTGTTGTATATAATTGATATTTTTTCATTAGTTATCTCTTTCATTTTAATTTTAAAAAAAGCGTTGAGCCCTTTTAAAAGCTCAACGCTGCCTGTACAAATTTCTATAAGCCACGTTCTGTACGGGTAATTTTGGCAAAATTACCTTCAGCAGCCATCTATCTTTACTATCAACATAGTAATCTAACCTTTAGTTTATTTTCTTAGGTTAAGACGCCCCCACCAAATTTGGGTTGCACGCTCGCAGGGTTTACCTCGTTCCACCAATAATGTTTCCACTACTGCTACGTCACTGTGGCACTTTTCAGAATATTCATGCATATTAAAAAACTTAGCACTTTTTTCGCCGTAATTATAAAAATTCTTTAGTTTATTGGACTAAATACGAGCACTACAAGCATCTCAGCTTGTGCGTGCGTGGACTTTCCTCAGCTCAATTATTAAAAATCAAACCGCGACTGCTCAAAATTTGTACTATAAAAAATTATAGCAAAGCTTACTGCTTTTGCAAACCATAAACTTGTCGTTCTAAGTTATAAACTTTACGTTCAAGAGCTGAGATACGTTGAATGATTGCCATGTTAGTAGAACTTTCTGTTTGGTTAGCTTCGCTGTCACTAATTGAAGTAAATGACGAATTTCGACTGTGGTTCGGAGTATAAGTACGTACAACTTCATCTGTTGCTTTTGTTTGGTTAGTTTCTTTAGAAAATTGGTCTTTTTGCTTTTCTTTTTGTTGATCAGCCATTAGTTGGCCTTGTAATTTTCCAATTTGACCATATAAATCTTCAATGAGCTGTTCAAAAGTATCGTAATCAGCAATTACAATATCTAAAAATGCATCAACTTCATCGGGATCAATACCTTTAACTTTAGTTCTAAATTGTTTTTTTAAAATATCCTGTGTAGATAATTGTATATCATTTAAATCAGCCATGAGAATGCAACTCCTTTATTGTTATAATTTATTTTAGCAAAAAGTTGTTTAGCTTAAAACTTAAACGATAATTTTAGGCAAACTTTTATAAATTTTATTAAAATTGATTTCTTTCCTGATCACGATATTCTTCAGCAGCATCTTGTAAATCATAAAAATCAATTAATTCAAGCGGATAGTTTGTAGTTTGTTGATAGTTACGTATCAAATCATAATCGTATTGAGCTTTGCCAGGATATTCTGCATCATATACCATTAAAGCCGCATCAGTGTGTAGAAGCATAAAATTTTGATAATTTCTAAGTTGGACTGCATCATAATAAGCTTGATTTGAAGTCGAGGCAAAAAAATCAACTTGTTGCGTTAAATTAATAAACTTAGTTTGATTAATTTCGTTCCACCTATGGGCAAAATCCTCGTAAGGAGTGATGATTGAAACGCGCAAGGGATAATATTTTTTACGTAATTCAATTGCTGATTCACAGGCCCATTGCTCTATGCCTAGATTAGCACCAGTAATTACCCAATCAAGCTGCTTATTTTCAAGTAAATTAACCAAACGAGTTTGCAAGACATTTTTGATGATTTTTATTTTTGGATCTTGATCGTTAAAGGTATTTAATTCAAAATTTCGATATCCAGTAATCCAAAGGCGTTGCATAGTAAAAAAGATAGCTCCTTGTTCAAAAACTTTTCTATTATTGCTATAATGCTAACAGGAGTGAGATAGATGGTCAAATATCCAAACGGTACTTTTGCTGCATTTCGTAAGTCTGTTGGGGAGCCGACATTTAAAAAAAATCAAAAAAGCAACTATTATCGTAAAAATATAAACTTTTCTGATCGTGGCATGACTCTAGAGCAGATGATTAACGAATCAAATAAATTTTATCGTCTTAAAGAAATTGCGGTTGTACATAAAAAACCAACCCCTATTCAAATTGTAAAAGTTGACTACCCTAAGCGATCAAGGGCCGTAATTAAAGAGGCTTATTTTCGCCAAGAATCTACAACAGATTATAATGGTGTATACAATGGCTATTATTTGGATTTTGAAGCTAAAGAAACTAAAAATAAAACAAGTTTTCCTCTAAAGAATTTTCATGAACATCAAATTGTTCATCTTACAGAATGTTTAAAACAAAAGGGAATTTGCTTTACAATTATCGGTTTTACTAGTTTGAACCGATATTTTGTCACTCCAGCCAATATGATTGCTAAAGCTTGGTGGACCCAAAATAAGAGTTCAGTAACATTAACAGAAATTGAGGAATGGTCAGTCGAAATTAAAAGCGGTTTTCAACCTACCCTTCCGTATTTGGAAGCCGTGGATTATTTTATCGCAGACAGGAAATCGAAGAATGGCAAATACAAAATATAAACGTGTATCGCGCAAAAATTATCGGCAAAGTCGGCCTAAGCCAATATGGTGGCGGATAATTAAGTGGGCATTTTTAGTAGTTTTTCTGATTTTATTATCAGGTGTAGGCTTGTTTGCCTATTATGCCAAAGATGCTCCCAATATTAGTCGCTCACAGCTAGAAAGTGGTGGTTCTTCAAGCCTATATACCGCTGATGGTAAATTTTTACTGTCGCTTGGTTCGGAGAAAAGAATCTATGTCAAAGACAGTCAAGATTTACAATTATTAAAAGACGCAGTTGTCTCGGTTGAAGATAAACGATTTTATAAGGATAAATTAGGCATCGATCCCATCAGGATTGCTGGATCAATGTTAACAAACGCTAAAAGTAATAGTATTTCAGCCGGTGGGTCTACTATTACACAGCAGTTAGTTAAGTTAACGGTTTTTTCAACTGATGCTTCGCAGCGTACTTTAAGGCGTAAAGCTCAAGAAGCTTGGTTAGCGATGCGCGTTCAGCGTGAATATACCCATGATGAAATTTTAGAATTTTACATTAATCGTGTCTATATGAATTATGGTAATTATGGTATTGGGACCGCAGCTAATTACTATTATGGTAAAAAAATTGGTCAACTTGACTTAGCCCAAACGGCTCTATTAGCTGGTATTCCTAATCGCCCTACAGCGTATAATCCTTATGTTTATCCTAAGTATGCTAAATATCGGCGTGATCTGGTTTTAAAAGCAATGCTTGATAATAACAAAATTACGCAAAAACAGTATGAGCAAGCTACCAAGGAAAGTATTAAAAAGGGGTTAAAAGCACATAATCAACGTAAACAATCCAATTTACGTAAAATAGATGATCCTTATATAAAGGAAGCAATTACCGAAGTCAAAGCCAAGGGCTTTGATCCTTATCGTGACAATTTAAAAATTACCATTAATATTGATCAAAAGGCCCAAACTAAGTTATATCAATTAGCAAATAATGGTTTAGTCCCCTTCACTAATGATCAAATGCAAATAGGAGCAACTGTAGTTGACCCAAGTAATGGACATGTAGTGGCAATTTTGGGAGGCCGCCATTTACCAGCTAGTGTTCAACTAGGCTTAGATCGGGCCGTACAAACTAGTCGTTCTACAGGTTCGTCAATTAAACCAGTATTAGATTATGCTCCGGCTATTGAGTATTTAAATTGGTCTACTGCCAAAATATTAGATGATAGCAAATACATTTATCCTGGAACTAACGTTCAATTATATGATTGGGATAATAAATATGATGGAGCAATGACGATGAGGCATGCTTTAGAGCAATCACGGAACGTGCCTGCTGTTAAAACTTTAGCAGAAGTTGGAGTTAGTCGAGCTGCTAAATTTGCCGCTAACATGGGTATTAATGTTCCTAAAGACTCAGGTTTATCTGTAGCAATTGGTGCTCAAGCATCTAGTCTACAAATGGCTGGGGCATTTAGTGCCTTTGCTTCTATGGGGATTTACCATAAGCCACAATTTGTTTCTAAAATTGAAACACCTGATGGGTTAACTAGAAACTACGATTCTGCTGGAATTCGAGTTATGAGTAAGTTTACTGCCTATATGATTACGGATATGCTCAAAGGTGTAATTAAACATGGGTCTGGTACCAATGCGCAAATTAAGGGACTTTATCATGCTGGCAAAACCGGTTCGGTCAAGTATTCTGAACAAGATTTAGCCCGTTATCCAGGTTATGCAGCAACTCCCAAAGACTCTTGGTTTGTTGGCTATACTCAGAGATATTCAATTGGGGTTTGGACAGGCTATGATAACCTGCGCGATGGGACAATTTCGGGAATTGGTCAACAATCAGCACAATTATTTTACAAAAATATGATGTCATATTTAATGCAGGATAAAGAAAACACAGACTGGCAAAAGCCAAATTCAGTTATACGAGCAAGAATTGCCCGTAATTCTAACCCACCTGAAGTTTCGCCAGCTGGTGATTGGCAATTATTTGTGAGAGGTCATGCTCCAGTAGGAATTATTGATGACAGCAGTTCTTATGATGAAGATGACGAAGAAACTAATATTAATCGTTCTAATTCTACTAGTACAACTCAAAATTGGCATGAAAGTGATCAGCATATAAACGGTGCGACTACTCAGTCGAATACAAATCAGCATAATTCTAATCGTCAAGCTAAAGATTATCACCTCCAAGAGCCTGATGAAAGTCATGCTCATAGCAGCTCTGATTCTAAAACTAATGATGATAATAGTAATAAGTCAAAGCAAGATAATGATGATGCTGCAGATAATAGTTCACCTACTAATGAATCTAAAAATCAGCATAAAAATCAACATTAAGTAAAAAGAGTAACAATGACTGCATTGTTACTCTTTTTCTAATGTATCGATTTTTGGTTTGGCTTTAAATAGCTGTATGGGTCATCTTTGTCACGTGCTGTCATCGAATAACGGCCAAATAATATCATTGCATGGTGGGTATGAATCCATTC
This sequence comes from Lactobacillus sp. ESL0237, assembly GCF_003692985.1. Lineage (NCBI taxonomy): Bacteria > Bacillati > Bacillota > Bacilli > Lactobacillales > Lactobacillaceae > Lactobacillus > Lactobacillus sp. ESL0237. The sequence continues at coordinate 148,230 of NZ_REHE01000007.1, forward strand.
ATTTTTAGGTAAAATTTGTTCAAGTCGCTTTTCAATCTGAAGTGGCTTGGCATTTTGGTCAACAATATGAAATCTTTTAGCGATTCTAGCCACATGTGTATCAACAGCAATTGCTGGTACACCATATCCGTCTGCCAAAACAACATTAGCAGTTTTTTCGCCAACTCCGGGTAAAGTAACTAATATTTTTTTGTCTGGTGGTATTTCACTATGATATTTATGAACTAAAATTTTTGCCATAGCTTTTAAATGTTTGGCTTTAGAATGATAGAGTCCTATTTGAGAAATATGTTGTTCGATTTCGATAATTGAAGCTTGCGCCAAGTCTTTGGGTGTAGGATAATCTTGCATAAATTTCGGCATAACACGATTAACCATCTTATCAGTTGTTTGCGCGCTCATTAAGACTGCACATAATAAATGAAATTTATTGTCCCAGATTAGTTCGCTTTTAGCATCTGGATACATTTCATTTATAGTTTGCAAAACCTGACGGGCTTGCTTTGTACTTAATAATTTATCTTGTGCCATTAACGATTCCTTTGCAAAAAGCTTTGAACTTCATTACTTGTCTTTAAGTTATGTCGTTGCCAATTTAATAATATGCGATCAACATATTTTAGACTATATGCTTGAGCTAAAACTGCCTCGCGTAGGGCCAATCTGATTATTTCTGGATCATAATGATCAACTCTTAGCCAAGCTGAAATTTCTTCTCTTTCAATTGGACTTAAATAACGTCCAAATTCAATTTCAAATTGACGCAGTAACTTGTTTAAAGGGCTATTATCTATTTCAGTTGTGGGCTTAGCATGATTAGAATTTGCTGCTGTAATGTTCCCACGCAAAACCTCATCTAATTTATCGTAAATTTGATCAAGATTATAACAATTGTAAATTCTCCCTTTATTGTCAGTACTTTCACCGATTGCTAAATAATTTTGCTCAATCAACTTTTGAATTAAACTAGAAATTTCAGTAGTTGAAAAATTGGTATTTGCAGCTAATTCTTCATTAGAAGGAAAATTATTTCCTTTCTGGGCAAACATTTCAAGCTGAATGATTAAAATCATTTCAGCATCGCTTATTTTAAGCTGAGGATAATAAGCAATTAATCCATTCGAAATGGTGGTAAACCCTAAATTACGATAGTTATTGTAATGCAATATAATTTTCTCCTTTTAAAAAGTTGGGCCAAAATAATTTTAGTCCAACTTTTTAAAATATTCACTTTTCATGTTTTATGGCTGAACACGATTAATCATTCTTGGAAATGGAACTGCTTCACGTACATGGTCTAATTTACATATCCATGCAATCACACGTTCAAATCCCATCCCAAATCCAGAATGAGGAACACTACCATATTTACGTAAATCTAAATACCAACTATAATCATTTTCGTTCAGTCCCGCTTCAGCTATTTGTTGCCGTAAAGTTTCATAGTCACTTTCTCTTTCAGAGCCACCCATAATTTCTCCGTATCCTTCAGGGGCTAAAACGTCAGCACATAGGTATTCCTTTGGATTATCAGGATTTTTCTTCATATAAAATGGCTTAATTACAGTAGGATAATTTACGATAAAGAATGGACGATCAAATTTTTCAGAAATAAACGCTTCATCCGGTGCACCAAAATCATCGCCCCATTTAAAGTCACGTCCAGCTTCTTGCAGCATTTTAACGGCATCATCATAAGCAAGTCTAGTGTAGTTACCTTGAGCAGCCGGTTCTAATTTTTGCGGGTCACGCCCTAATAGTTCTAATTCATATTGACCATGTTCCAATACTGCTTTAACCACATATGACAGAAAACGCTCTTGAATATCTAATGATTCATCTTGATGCATCCAGGCCATTTCTGGTTCCATCATCCAAAACTCAGTTAAATGACGTCTTGTTTTGGATGCTTCAGCTCTAAAAGTTGGTCCAAAGGTAAATATCTTATCAAATGCAGCGGCACCAACTTCTCCATATAGCTGTCCAGATTGTGATAAGTAGGCATCCCCACCAAAGTATTCTGTATGGAATAATTCAGTTGTACCTTCAGGTGCAGAATGCATAAAAATCGGAGCATCAAATTTCACAAATCCTTCTTTTTCAAAGAAATCTATTGTTGCTTTGTAGATAATATTTCGAATACGCATAATAGCAAACGGCCGTCTACTTCTTAGCCATAAGTGACGATGGTCCAATAAGAAATCAATCCCATGCTCCTTATTTCCAATCGGGTAACCTTCGTTATTGGTAACTACTTTCAAATCAGAAATTTGAATTTCATAACCAAAGTGTGATCTTGAATCTTCACAAACCGTTCCTGTAATATAAAAACTGGCTTCTTGATGTAATGATTTCGCTGTTTCAAAAACTTCAGCAGAAACATTATCTTTACGAATAACTCCTTGGAAAAAAGCTGTACCATCTCTTAACTGTAAAAATACTATTTTCCCACTGGAGCGCTTATCTGTTAACCATACGTGCATTTTAACTTCTTCGTTAACATGCTTGTCGCAATCTCTAATTGAAATTAATTTTGTCATAAATCTTGTTTCACTTTCCATATCTTATCAATTTAATAATACCAAAGATTTGATTAATAATCGACTTAACCTAGCAATTTCCCATTTTTAAATTCATACAATTGATAGGTATATCTATTTGCTTGATCTTTAGCTGTAACTTCCCAAACAGCTTGTTTTTTGTACCAACCAAGATTAACTTTAATTATGCTATAATTTGCCCTTTTACCAGAAAATTTATTGCGAACAACATGTTCACTGACTCCTTTATTAGCTGGAAATAAATAAGCTTTCTTTGATCCTGGTAAGTAAATAAAGTAGTAACTTTGTTTTTTGGCTTGTCCTTTAAGTGCATAGCTATTAATACCACGATTTAAATGGTAGTTTTTTTCAATATGCTTTATTGGCGTTTTTGATAAAGCAAGGGCATTTATTTCTTGAACCTGACTTCGCTCTGGTTTACTTGCTTTATAAAAAATTGCTAATAGTAAAAAATATAGCACTATAATTATCGCGGTCAACCATGCTAAAAAAGTTATTGCTTGTTTTGTATCATCTTTTATCATAATTATCTAACTTATTTCGTAATTTATTCAACTTAATCTTTTTAATTTTAACAGGAATGGCATCTAAAAAATTAATACCATAATCCATATTCAATATTCGTGTATCTAGGATTAGGAACTGACCATGATCTTTTTCATTGCGAATTAAACGCCCCATTCCTTGTTTAAACTTGATGATGGCTCGTGGCATTGTATCGGAAGTAAACACATTAATGCCTTGACTTTGTAAATTTTTTTGTCTTAGTTTTACACTTGGTTGATCAGGTGATTCAAATGGCAATTTTGCCACAATAACAAGATCAATACTGCAAGTATGAAAATCAACCCCTTCCCAAAAACTATCAGCACCAATAATTATTGCCTGTTGAGCAATTGAAAAACGCTTAGTAATTCGATTATTAGAACCGGATACACCTTGTGCTAATATCTCAAAATCACGTAAGGCTGGTTCATTCGTTATTGCACTAAATACTTCCCTAATTTTATCTAGATTAGTCATTAAAACTAAAACATGATGCTTAGTTTTTAGACAGCTTACTAAAATTTGCTCTAACTTTTCGTCAAAATTAGTGCTGGAAATATCAGGCATATCGGTAACTCCCAAAACTTCCAGATTCTGTTTTAACTCGAAGGTGCTAGCTCCAATATAAGTTTGCGGTTTTAAATTGGCTAATGCTAATTGCTTAATAATAAAGGTAAAATCATTATTATTAGTCAAAGTAGCACTGACAAATAGAATATGATCAAAACGTTCATAAATTTGATTTAATTCGTTGGAAGCATCGAGCATCATCCAGCTTAAATTTACACTTAACGGATCTTGCGGATTGGTCAAAGTTATTATAAAGCCCTCATGCTTTAAGAGATTTTGTTTATGTAGCAAATCTGATAGTTGATAGCTTTGGGTAATGTAAAAATCTAATTGATCAATCTGTGTCATTAAATTACCTAATAAGGCTTCCTGCTCAATACCAGAACTATCAGTTTCGCTGTACAATTTAAATATAATTTGATTAGTTTGTTGGCGAACATCTTCTAGTTTTCGCTGGAAATTAGCTATTTCCTTTTGAAAACCACTATTTTGTGGGAACAAATCAGCTGCTTGAAAACTAAGTAGCAGATTACCATTGGCTAAAGTATTACTGCTCACAGCTAGTGCTTTTTTACTATATAAGGAACGTTGTAAGTTAGTAATTGCTTCAATTAATGATAAAATTGCAGGCTTTAATTTCTCCAATAAAAAGTTAAACTGAACATCACTGCCATATTGATTTAAAATGCTATCATCGGCATAGTAAAGCAAATTACGTAAATGATTTAGTTCACCCCAAAGTGATTCAAACTGAAAAGAATCATTTCTCGAATTAATGACGTTTTCATTAAATCGATGTGCTTCATCGATTACTAGGTATGGATTTTGCCCCCAAATCGTATCATGATAATGATTAGCTAAATAAGCATGATTAGTTACTAAAATATCAGCTGCTTCTTGTCGTTGTCTAGCTAAATTCCAAAAATCAACTTTTGCAAAAATACTCCCGACACGAGCATCACCTGGATGACTAATTTGAGCAAATAATGGTGCATGATAGGTGGTTAATTGTAATTCATCTAAGTCACCAGTTTTAGTTTTAGTTAGCCAAACCAAAATTCGCATTTGCAAAGTTAAAGTTACTCGATTGACAGTTCGATTTTGATATAAACTTTGATAAAAACCATCTAAGTCTAAGTAATGATTACTTGATTTGACTATCTCAGCTTGTAAATCTAAATTAGTAACTTTTAATAACTGCGGTATTTCTTGATTAATTATTTGATCTTGTAGGACCTTAGTTGGCGTTGAGATTACTAATTTTCGATTTGTATAAAGACGATATGAATAAGCAAACAAATAAGAAAAAGTTTTGCCTGTACCATTGGGGGCTTCAACTAAGAAGGCTCTTTGTTGCGGGTCTGTGATAAATTTGTTTATTTGGTTAATTAAATTGACTTGCGGCTGCCGATAATTAATTTTACCCTTAAATAAGTTATTTTTGCTTTGATCACTTAGAGGGAAAGTAACGTTAGCAGCATTATTAGTTTTGTTACTAATCACTTGTTGTTGCAAAATAATATGTTGGACTTGTTGGTACTGCTTTGCTAAAGGCCGTTTTTGCTTACGCAAATTATCCGCAATTGTTGTAAAAATCCATGCTGTATCTCTAATTAGCCCATGAGCCAATGAACTAAGTGTATTTAAAGTGGCTTGGGGCAGTTGTTCTAACGCTTGAATACTTTTAATTAGTAAAATAGCTGTGCTATAAGCATCAGAGTCGGCTTTATGTGGGTTTTGATGCTTAATTCCTAAGTGACTTGTTAAGTCACTCAGTTTATATGAAGGCATAGTGGGAAAAGCAATTTTTGCAAGTTCAACAGTATCAATTGCCTTATTAGTCAGCGCATCATAACCATGTTGAATAAGTTCGTAATTTAAAAAAGGTAAATCAAAATTGACATTGTGCGCTACAAAGATAGTATTTTTTAGTATTTTAATGATTTTTGGGGCATAGTAATTAAAATCTGGTTGAGTTGTGACATCTTCATTGCGAGTATGGGTCAAATTTTGTACGGCTATGGGAATCTCACAATGAGGATTAATCATAAAAGAATATGTTTTTACTACTTCCATTTTTTTTATGATGGCACAGCCAAACTGAATGATATGATTATTTTCTTCATGTTGTGTACCAGTAGTTTCCAGATCGACTACTGCAAAAGTGTCATTCATAAATGAAACCATATGTTCTTTCTTCTCCCCTATTTGACTTCAACAATCTTTTGCGCATTAAGTAAAATAAGATATTTATGCTTAACCTTTTTATTTGCGAAAGAGTTGAGTGCTTGTTCATATAAGCGTAATTGTCCCGTGTATTTATGCTTAACTTTTTTGATTGCTTCATCTTGATGATTAGGGTCAATATAATCAGTTTTATAATCAAACAATATTATGCCATCATCTTGGATGAAGTAACCATCAATTGTCCCATGAATTAGAATTTTCGCATCAGGATCACTGAAATCACTAAATAAAGTACTAGCAGGAATTAAACTTGAAAACTCTATTTCACGTTTTAAATTATGCGGCTTTTGCCAAAACTCTTTAGCAAAATCACTGTGAACAAACCAGTTAATTTGATCTTTATTGAGACTAGATACGATATCGGGATTAAGTTGATGATGTTTAATTAAATCTTTAATCTCTTTATCAAGTTGCTCCTGATTACCACGACCATTGTAATCATAATATTGTAAAAGCAAATGCATAGCCGTACCAATTTCAACTCCGGTAAAAGTTGTTTTAAAAAGAAATTTTGGTTTTGTATCAATTGGTTGTAAATAGCGGTTAGTAGAAGATAAAAGATGAGCATTTTCGAGTTCCTTATCTAAGGGATCATTGAAGGCTTTTTTAATTTCAGAAACTGACTGGTAGGCAGTTGTTTGGCTAGCATCTTTAAATGTATATGAAAAATCATATAATTTTTGGGCCATTCGATGCAAAAGTTCTGGACTGTAATTTGCTTTTTGCTTTGTATTAATCCTTTCATGAACCGTTTCAGCTGTCTTAGCTTGCTTATGATAATTTACAAAAATAAAATCTTTGCTGAGATCAAGATCCATATTAAGATCATTTAATGATAAACTGGAGCATTCCTGTAAACCAAGTGCTGGCCCAATAAAACCTAAGGGATTAGTAATGGTTAGTTTATCATTTAATGATATTTTGTGCTGTTTTGCTTTTCGACGCCATAGCTCAATATTTTGCTCAAAATTACTAATTTCAGCGGTTAAAATCAACTTTTGCCTTGCCCTAGTCATGCCAACATATAAAATACGTGCTTCTTCTTCTAAAAGTTGTTTTTCTTTAGTCATATTATCAATGGCTTTGAGCAAAGTATCGGCACAATAATGATTGCGTTGAATAGTAAGTCCAACATTGTCAGCAGTGATGATGTAGTCGCCACTTATATCACGTTTTTGAAAGCGATGCTGTAATCCAGCATAAAATACAATTGGAAATTCCAATCCTTTGGAACCATGAATTGTCATAAGTTTAACTGAATCATCAACTTCATTTGTTAGCAATGGTTGCGCTAAATCCTTTTGACTACGACGCATGCGTTCAATAAAATTGATGAATTGATACAATCCTTTGAACCCAGCGCTTTCATATGAACTCGCACGCTCATAAAGCGACTCTAAGTTGATGCGCCGCTGCTTGCCATTGGGAAGTGCAGTCATAATTTCTAATAAATCAGTTCGCTCATAAATGCTCCAGATTAATTCAGAAATACGATGATTGGCAGCAAATTGGCGTAAAGAAGCTAATTGATTTAAAAAAATTTTTATCTTTTGACTAAGTTCGTCATTAATTGCAACGTAAGCAGTTAGAGCATTATAAAACGTAACCTTTTTGCTATTTATACGAATTTTTGCTAAATCTGGTTCCTTAAAATTAAACAAGGGAGAACGTAAAACGGTCACTAAAGGGATGTCTTGATCTGGATTATCAATGAGACGTAAATAATTCATAATAATAGTCAATTCTATGGTTTGAAAATAATTTTTAGCATCAGTTACCAATAATGGAATATTCTCATTAGCAAATTCTTGCATCATAGCTAAATTATCGCTGCGACTTCTAGTTATAATTGCGATGTCGCTATATTTAAATGGTCTCTTTTGACCAGCTTTTACATCATAGATTTGTAAATTTTCTTGTTTAAATTGTTTGATTCGACTAATAATCATTGCAATTTCGGTAGAATCAAAAGTTTGCTCATCATTTTCTTTATCGTCTTCTGTTTGGTAATAAAGAAATTCTGTTGCTTGAGCTAAATCGTCTGGATAATATTGCGCTCCAAAAGTTAATTCCCCTTCTTCTGCATAATCAATGCCACCGAAATCAGGGGTTAAAATGTTATCAAATACTTGATTAACGATTTTAATAATCGGTTTAGTAGAACGAAAATTATCAGCTAGTAAAATTCGTTTTTGTGTTTTATTTTCGACAGTTTCTTCATATTTACGTAAAAACAAACTCGGGTCGGCTTGGCGAAAGCCATAAATTGACTGCTTAACATCCCCTACCATAAAAAGATTATTATGTTTGTCCTTTTTAATCAATTGCAAGATATTTTCTTGTAATTGATTAATGTCTTGATATTCATCAACCATAATTTCTTTAAACTTATTTTGATAAAAAGAACGAGCCATAGTTGAACTAGATGTATCTTGACTTAGAATTTGATAAGCTAATTGTTCCATATCACTGTAATCAAGCAAATTTTGGGCCCTTTTTAATTCATTAAATCGGTTAATTAAGGCCGTTTCTGCTTTAGTAATACCCAACATTATTTGCTTGCCTTGCTTTAAGATACTTAATTGTTCTTGTTCATCAGTGGCATAAAAAGATGTAAAGGAGTTAAAAACTAAAGTACTGGCTTCACTTTTTAATTCTGCACATTCATCAATAAAGTCTAGGATATCTTCATCCCATTTTTGGGATTTAGTAAATCTTGAAAATTTACAACTACGCAGATTTTCACGTTGTAAATCGTAATCATAATCTTGCTTTAGACTAGTTAAATAATAATCAAGACCTTGTTTAAATAGCGTAAAGCTTTCTTTTACTTTCTTGAGCTCTTTAGTTTCAATGATACTAGAAGATAAATAATGCTTGATTTTTTCCCTTAATGTTGAAAAACTTTCAAAAAGATAAGGTTTAACTTGTTCTTGCCATAATGGTGAAGTTATTAGGTTAGCTTTTACCTGATACTTTTGAGGCAAATTCTTTAACCAGGTAGTATAGTCAGGCTTAGCCATTGCATAATTATATAAATCCAAGAGTAAATTACGGGCTGCTTCTGCATCTCGATCTCCTGCAAAATTATTATAAAAAGCTAAGAAGTCTTCATCATTATTGGTTAGAAATTCATTTTCAATCTCATGCAAAGCACGTTCACGCATTAAGCTAGCCTGAGTTTCATCAGTTAAAATACTAAAACTTGGATCGAGGTCAATAACGTAATAAAAGCGATGAATAATATCTAAACAGAAAGCATCAATTGTTGAAATATTTGCTGCATCAATTAAATTAAGCTGTTGCCGCAAATAACGTTGCTTACTTGGTTCGGTAGTTTGGTTTAATTCAGCTTGAATAATCATCTTAATGCGATTTTTCATTTCTTGAGCAGCAGCTTTAGTAAAGGTAACGACCAGTAGCTGATCTACGCTAATTCCACCTAATATTTCTTGCAGTAAACGTTGGACCAAAACGGTGGTTTTGCCACTACCAGCAGATGCTGAAACTAATATATCGTGTTCTTTTAGAGTAATTGCCTGCTTTTGCTGATTAGTATAAGAAGTCACTATCTTATTCACCCTTTTCTAGTTTTGCTTTAACCTTGTCAATCAATTCAGCTTTTTTTAAGTTTCCAATTTGATGATATTTATTTTCTTTCAACATGGCATCAAAGAAGAAAATATCACGATAATCAGAGTAGGTTAATGCATTGCTACTCTTACCATATTTATATGGATTTAATTTGATTTCACCAGCAAGTATTTGTCTGGCTGCATTTTTAATTAAGACTTCATCATATTCGAGTAATAGATCAATTTCATCATCACTAAAAGAATTACCATAAAAAATCAAATGGCCATCTTTAGCAGATGATTTAACATTAGCATATAAATTTGATGATACGCCTTGTTTTTTAAGTTCGGCGTCAGCTTTTAAAAAAGCTAACTGATCATTATTGATGATGCCCTTATAGTGTAACCGATTGTTACTATCATAATTAGTCTCTTTAATTTGCAAGTTAGTATTATAAAGCATTTTACTATTGAGCCGTTCTAGCTGCCTGGTAATTGTTTGATAAAAGGCCCCCAATAAGGATAAAGAGTTCTTTCCCGCAAAAAAGGGTCTATTTTGCTTTAAAACATCAAGATACGAGATCATTTGTAAAGAAATGCCTTCATAAAAAAGACCTAAATCAAACTTTTTAGCAGAAGACTTATAATCAATTATTTGGGCAATTGTTTCTTTTGTTTCTGGTAATTGAGCTAAGTCAATACGATCAATTTTTCCCCGTAAATTAACTTGATGATTAGTAAGATCAGGTATAGGGAAATTAAGTCCGCCTACTTTTTCACCTAAGCCAAAACTTAATTCAGAATATTTTGCTTGTAGAGGTGTTACTTTACCATTACGATGCCAATTATTTACCACCCGCGATGTGGTTTTATCTAGGCACTTGAATAGAAATTGATTGAACGGATCGTTTAATAACTGCTGATATTTGATTTCACTTGTTATATGCAAACGTACATCCTTAAGTATCTGATTTAGGGTTTTATCATCAATTTCTGCTAAATTAAGTGCTTGCCGATTAAGCTCCTTAACTAAGAAATCAAAGGTTTCATGACAGTAATTACCTGCCTGAATTAAATCTAATTCATTTTCAAAACGTTTATGTAAATGTAAGCCATAGTTTAAAAAATATTCATAGGAGTTTTCATAGAAAGTCTCTAATTGTGACACTGAAGCATTTAAGTCAGAACCATATAATTTTTGCGCCAACGCTGGGCCGATGTCTGTAGGCTCGTTAACAAACTGACTAGCTGCTGTAACTAAGGCCGTTTGATAAGGTAAATGTTGTTGGGTCATTTGAATTAAAGCCGTAACATTGTTGTTTTGTGTTTGTCCTAAGTATGTTAAGTATCCCAAACTTGCTTGTGGATTAGTCAAAAAAGTTAAGACGTCCTGTATTCCTTCTGGCAAATCGTGTTGTTCAAATTCCGGTGCGCCAGCTTTTTTAATTCGTTCATAAAAGATTGAAGGAAGGGCTTTTTCATTGTCAGATCCAGCTACAGAATATGAAAGATAAACTTTATCTTCTGCTAGAGCTAAACAATCGCCAAATTGATAATTTTGATTCAAATTATTTAGTTGTTGAAAATCTTCCAAATAAGCTTCCTCACCAAAGGCTGGTCGCAGTTTTTCTAAATTTTCAGTACTTAAAAATCCCGGTGTTGTTTTAATTTGTGGTAGATTGACATTGGTTGCCCCTAAAATAAAAACTTGCTTATAGCCGCTAACTTGAACAATGCCAGTTTCTGATAAATTAACAGCATCTAATGTTGCTGGTATCTGAGCAAAAGTTGCTTCTTTGAAGCCATTTATCAAGACATCAAAAAAACTCGGTAGATTAAACTCAGTTTCATTAATTAAAAGATAATCATGCAATAAATTAATTAGTAAATCCCAAATTTGTTCAGATTGGCGGGCTTGTTGTAAGTCCCCTTCTTCTTGAGCCTCTTCACGCCATTTTTCTAAGACTTGTGTAACTCCATTTTGGATTAAAAAATTAAAAAAGATGGTAATTGCTTTTTGCGTGTTTTTTTCTTTTTTAATACTAGTTAGTAACCCTGTTAATTGCTTGACAAAGTAGTTTTTTAACTTGTTTATTCTGGCTACTTCATCGGAATCTTGGTCAAGATAAATAGCACCTGCAGCTGTGAAATCAGTAAAATCTCGTTTCCAAAGATTGTTATTAATACCGTGAGCTAAAACAAAATTTTCTAATTCATCAATATCATGTAAATAAGCACTCTCAGTTTGATACCAGTTCGGAATAATTAATCGGGTTTTCATCACGGCTAATATATTTTGGGTAGCAAGTGGGCGAGTTAATAGTTGGGCAATATTTTCAATTAAGACTACTAAAGGATGGTATTTCATTTCTTGCTGTAAGTCATTAAAGAAAGGGATTTTATTTTGTCGTAAAATTGGAGTTAGATAGGTTTCATATTCATGTAAGTTTGGTGCTAACACCAAAAAATCACGATAGCGATAATTATTTAAGGCTACCTGCTGGTAAATAGTTCGTGCGACAAAATAAGCCTCAGAGTAGCGGTTATCAGCCCGAACTAGCTGTATTTGATCTAGGCCGCTAATATCATCTATTACATTAATCCAAAATTCATTAAGTAATTCTCGTTTTGTTGGTACTGGTGCCATGGGTGTCTCACTAACTTCAAAGTTTAGTTTATGCACATTTAAATAATTGATTAACTGATTAATTGTTTTTTGAATAACATAATCATAATCTCCTGGTTCAGTTTGCTTTTTAATTTTACCTATTTTAGTTTTAAAGGCTAAAGTAACACTATGTGCTTTCATCATCAAGAGCTTAATTGTTAGACATTCTTGTAAAGTAAAATGGGAAAAATCGCTAAAGTAAAAATCAGTTTTGCTTAAATCAATTTTCCCCGCCAGATACTCATTTAATTGCAATTGAATTTCATTAGAAGTAGAAAATTTATCATTAATACCTGCGATAAAACCATCATATATAACTTTTAAATCAGCGATTTTATTTTTGGTTTCCAAATCTAGTTTTTCTTCATTAATTTCAGTTAAATCTAGATTGCCTTCGCGAATTTGTAAAATGGTGTCATAAATTTGCTTTAGTAATCCGGGGCTAGTGCTAACATTTTTGAATAAATGAAGTTGATCTCGATTTTGCTCAATAATTTTAGCTAAAAGCATTGCAGCAGCTGCATTATCTAGTTGAGTTGGTAGTCCTTTTTCAGCATCTTTTAAAAAGTACCATGCTAAGCGTGAAAAAGATAGCACTTGTAAGTTTTTAACTGATTGTTCAGTATGCTGCAAACTAACGGCTAACTTATTAATTGCCCTAATTTCTGTGGTAAACTTAATATGATTGGGAACGATAACGAAAGTTTCATGTTTTGGAAAGCGAATATAATTTTCTACCGCTGCCTGCAAAACTTTTTCTTGTAAGGAATCTGTCTGTCGACCGATTAAAATCTTAATCATTTGTTCACTTCTCCTCTATTCTTTTTATTTTAGCATAGGAGGAGCAAATTTTTCACAAACAATGAGGATCTTAAATAAAATGAAACTTAGTTACAAAGCACATGGAAAGGTAATTCTACTCGGCGAACACTCAGTTGTTTATGGGTATAACGCTTTAGCAATGCCAATAAAATCTTTATGGCTTAAAGCAACAATTGAACCATCTACCATCTTATGGATGGATACTGCTCTATATCACGGCCCATTTTTGGCTGCACCAGCTGAATATGATGGCTTAAAGTATGTTGTTACCAAATTGTTAGCTAAGACTAACTCCCAACAATTGATAAAAATTACTTATACAGGAAAAATTCCAATTGAACGCGGCTTAGGTTCAAGCGCGACGGTAGCGACTGCAACTGTTAGAGCATTAAATGATTATTGGCAATTAAATTTGAGTGAAAAAGAAATCATCGCCATGATTAATCATGCAGAAATGATTAATCATGGTAAGGCGTCAGGAATTGATGCCGCTACAGTTAATTCTGATAATTTGATTTTTTTCAACAAAAAAAACGGTGCTCTCCAATTAAAAAGTAAATTGAAAGCCAGTTTATTAATTATGGATACTGGTGATTTGGGTAATACTCAAAAAGCAGTTAAGCAAGTTCATACAATAGTAGCTAACTCGATCCCAGCTAGGCAAAATATTAAAAAATTAGGTAACCTTACTGATCAAGCTAAAGTTGCTTGGGTGAACCAGGATAAGCAACAATTAGGACAAATTTTTAATTTAGCCCAAGATATATTACATTCTTTTAATTTATCGACTACTAAAATTGATCAAATACAAGATATTGCGCTTGCTAATGGTGCTTTGGGTTTTAAATTATCAGGTAGCGGTCTGGGCGGCATTGTGATTGCGCTTTGTGCCAATCATGAAATAGCTGAAAAAATTGCTGACCTAAGTCATAAATTAATTGTTAACCAATGGATTGAGGAAATTTAATGAATAAAACAGCCCGTGCTCATACTAATATTGCCCTAATTAAATATTGGGGTAAAGCCGATTCGAAAAATAAATTACCTTTAATGTCCAGCTTATCTATGACTTTAGACCAGTTTTTTACTGATACTAGGATTACGGTTAGCGAAAAAAATGAATTTGTTCTAAATGGTGTCCAGCAAGCAGTCAAAGACTATCAAAGAGTTTTTACTTATTTAAAAATTTTACAAAAAAAATTTGGTGTATCAGATAATTTACGGGTTGAATCGACTAACCACGTTCCCACTGCTGCAGGTCTGGCCTCTTCTAGTTCAGCTTTTGCAGCGATGGCTGGAGCTTTTTGTGCTTGCTATAATATTCAGCTTAGTAAACGTGATTTATCAAAAATAGCTCGATTAGGATCTGGTTCGGCTAGTCGTTCAATATATGGTGGATTTGCAATTTGGCAAAAGGGATTTGATCATGACTCATCTTATGCCTATGCTCTAGATGAGACTCCAACTATGGACTTACATTTGCTTGCAATTGAATTAAATCCTAATCCTAAAAAATTATCTTCAACTGCTGGGATGCTTCAAGCACAAACATCTCCATTTTTTATACCTTGGATAAAACGTAATGAGCAGGAGCTTAGCGCAATGGTTGCAGCAATTAAGGCCCAGGACTTTTCAGCTCTAGGTCAATTGGCAGAACTTAATGCCAATGAAATGCATGCGATTAATTTAACTGCTAACCCTGGCTTTAGTTATTTTGAGCCCGATACAATTCATGCTATTCACTTGGTACAGCAATTACGTGCTAGTGGGATTGAATGCTATTATACGATTGATGCTGGTCCTAATGTAAAAATTTTAACGCAATTAAAAAATGTCAAAGAAATTGTTAAACAGTTTCTATCAGAATTTGAGAATGTTAAGATAGTAAATGCAAGCTTTGGTCCAGGACTTTCATACTTGGATCAATAATGTAATTTAATTGATTAGGAGCTTAAATTCTTTTGATAACAGAAAAAGCACCCGGAAAGTTGTATATTGCTGGTGAATATGCGGTTTTAGAGCAAGATTGTCCCGCAATTTTAGTTGCCGTTGATCAGTTTATCCGAGTTTCAATTACTAAATCAAATTCAAAAATGGGCTTAATTCATTCTAAGCAATATTCGCAAAATTCAATTCACTGGGTACGTCGTGGGGCGAAAATGGTAATTGATAATCGTGATAACCCTTTTGAATATATTTTGGCAGCAATTTCGTATACTGAGCAGTACTGTCTTGAACAACATGTCAAAATGAAAGTTTATGATTTATATGTTAATTCTGATCTTGATTCAGCTGATGGCAAAAAATATGGCTTAGGTTCAAGTGCAGCAGTTACAGTGGCAACAGTCAAAGCAATTTTACGCTTTTATCATGTCGTATATAATAATGAATTAGTATATAAGTTATCTGCTATTTCGCATTATTCTGTACAAGGCAATGGGTCTGCCGGCGATATTGCAGCTAGTGTATATGGCGGCTGGTTAGCATACCAAACTTTTGATAAGGCCTGGTTAAGTAAAGAATTGGCTACTAAAAAATTAGTAGCAGTGGTCAGTGAAGCTTGGCCAGGATTAAAAATTCAGCTTTTGACTCCCCCTAAAGAAATGAAATTACTTATTGGTTGGAGTCAAACTCCCGCATCTACTTCACGTTTAGTTGATGAAACAAATGCGAATAAAGATGCATTAAATGAAAAATATAGTGAATTTTTGCAAGCATCAAGAAACTGTGTTTTAAAAATGATTGCCGGCTTTGAAGAGAATAATATTACCATTATTCAGCAAGAAATTCGCAATAATCGGCACTTACTTCAGCATTTTGCGCAAATCAATCAAATTGCTATTGAAATTCCTCGCTTGTCAAGACTAATTAATATTGCAGAAGACTATGGTGGAGCAGCTAAGACTTCCGGAGCTGGCAACGGTGATTGCGGAATTGTGATTGCTGATCATACTACCGATATTCCTGCTTTAATCAATAACTGGAAGCAGAATGACATTTTGCCATTAAACTTCCATGTGCATCAAGTAAAATTATTACAATAAGGGGGAATAAAATGTCCATTCGATCTCAGCGTAAAGAAGACCACCTTGCTTTAGCTGGTCAATTTTATAAGACGAATAAGCCAAATAGCTTTGACCAAATGCATTTATTGCGCCCGGCTTTGCCCGAAACTAAAGTTAAACTGGAGCAATTAACAACTGTAATGTTTGGCAAAAAAGTAGCAGCCCCCTTCTTTATTAATGCAATGACTGGTGGAGCCGATAAAGCCTATGCAATAAATCAAGCATTTGGTAAGATAGCTGCAAAAACACAGATAGCACTAGCACTAGGTTCAGCCAGTATTTTAACTAAGGAACCAGAAGCACTTACTAGTTTCTTGGTTGCTCGAGAAGAAGATCCAACTGGAGTTGTAATTGCTAATCTTAATGCTAAGACTAAAGCTGATTCGGCCCAGGAAATTGTCCGAGCACTCGAGGCTGACGCACTGCAGATTCATCTCAATTCTGTACAAGAAATAGCTATGCCAGAAGGAGAAAGAGATTTTACTTGGCTAACAAATTTACAAGACTTACGCCAAAAATTGACAATTCCAATTATTATTAAAGAAGTTGGTTTTGGCCTTGATCCAACAACTATTCGCCTACTCAAAAGTGAAGGCTTCACTTTATTTGATATAGCTGGTAGTGGCGGTACTAACTTTGCTCAAATTGAAAATGCTAGAAATGAACGTGATTTATCTTATTTAGAAGATTTAGGCTTACCCACTGTTTTAGCAACTATTCTTGCTAAAAAGGAGCAAGTTGAAGTAATTGTTTCAGGTGGTGTACGCCAACCATTAGATGTCTTTAAAGGACTTGCTCTAGGTGGTAAATATATTGGCGTAGCTAATGTTTTCTTACAAGCATTGGAACAAAAGGGAGCTGATTTTTTATTGCAAATGATAAAGAATTGGCAAGAAGAACTGGCATATTTGCTGGCTTTATATGGGATAAGTGATTTAAAGCAAATAACCAAGTTAAAAAAATATTATGATGAGCCCCTTTATAGTTGGCTTCAACAATTTAAACAAAAAAATTCATTTAAAAGTGAATTCCCAAAGTTAGACTACTAAATTTTAATAATGATTGGCTAAGGCTTGATGACAATATTTAATTGGCGTTAAGCCTTTTTGACTACACTTTATGTGTTCTTAATTATCATACGCAATGTTAATTAAGCTTACTCAGTTAGATTATGATAGCGGGCTTGTTGGTCCACATTTTCAAGCTGATGTAGCTTAACCAAATGGTTAACTAGCTACCCCGCTATTTTTTATTGATAATAAAAATTGAGTTTCTGTTCCTTAGATAATTTTAGTTATAGAAAAAATCTCAAGAGTTGTCAAACTTTCGAGATTTTTTTCATTGGATGTCTTTTTTATTAACTATTTAAAATCTGCCAAATTTCTTTTTGTACCGCACTGTCATTGCTTGAGCCAATGACACGACTAGCAGCGTTTTTAGCAATTGGTAAAGCTGTAGCGGTAGCAAAACTTTGGCCAACATATTTGAACATGCCCACATCATTGCCGCTATCACCAAAGGCAATCATTTCACGTGGATTAATTCTAAATTTTTGACTTAGGTAGTCAAGACCAATTGCCTTGTTCATCCCCTTAGTGGACATATCAATTGAGGTGGCTGAGCCAGCTACAAAACCTAATTGCGGATATTCGCGTCTAAGTAAATCAATTAAGGTAGGTAGTTTTGCTGCTGATACGTCAAAAGTTACTTTAAAGATTTTATCAGCCAAATCTTCAAAATTAGCGACCAGGGTCAATTTTTCGTAATATTTTTTAAGTTCCTGAGCGTAAGCTTTGCCATCTTTAGTTAAAACATAAGCACTTGCTAGCCCTGAAACGGTTACCTTTTCATCAAAACGATTAATAATTTCCAAAAGTGTTTGCCAATCAGTTTCAGATATGCTAGCTGTATGCATAACTTGTCGGCCGTGAGCAACTAAAGCTCCATTTTCGGCAACAAAGTATATTTGACTTGCAACTTCTGGAAAACGTTGATAAATATTTTCAAATTGATTACCACTGGCCACTACGAACTTAATATTTCTTTTCTTCATTAACTCAAATTCGCGTAAAAATAGTTCATGATCATACGTCTTTTCATCAGTTAACCAGGTGCCATCCATGTCTGTTGCAATTAACTTAATCATTTTGTAATCCTTTCTTTACTGTACGTAACCCTTTAGGATAAAAATTTTTTAAAATACCATCCCCACTTACTTTACCAAAACTAAAGATTAAATTATGACAACTAATTAAAACGAAGCCCCGTATTTCAGTTTCAATTCGGACAGTTTCGCCATGTAAATAGCACAAATAATCTTGCTTAGATAAATTAATTACTTGATTTTGTTTGATTTGACCTAAAACCATTGCCAATTGATGACTGGGTTCAAATCTTTTTTTCTTTAAAATCCCAAGGTCTATTCCATTATTGATGATTTTTAGATGTAAACTAGCAACTTCAGGAAATGCTGGAATACAAACGTGATTATTTTGGACAAGACCTAATTTTGACCAGTTTTTTAATTCATTAGGTAATTTAAAGGGCTCTAAAACTTTTTTGATTAATAAAATTTGTTCTTTATTAAGTAAATTCTGGTTAGTTCCGCGTTTACGTCTCTTTTTTGGTGAGCTTTTTACTAGCTGGGATTCAGATTTAACTAATTTTAGTTTTGCAACAAACTGCCCTTCACCTAATTCATCAAAAGGCCAAAAACGTAAGGTGTTTTGCAATGACAAATTTCCATCTGCCCATTCTGGATGTCCATGGTCTACTGCTATTTTTGCTAATTTAATTGGTAAAATTTCGAAATTAAAGTTGGTGACTAGCCAAGAAACTATTTGTTCATTTTCTTCAGGAGCAAAAGTGCAAGTCGAATATATTAATTCGCCTCCTGGACGTAACATTTTAACTGCTTCAGTTAAAATATCTTTTTGCCTTTTTTGGCAAACCGAAATATAGTCAGGTGACCAATAGTTGATTGCTTCATTGTTTTTCCGAAACATTCCTTCACCACTACAGGGAGCATCAACAACAATTTTGTCAAAAAAATGTGGTAATTGTGATGCTAATTTTTGCGGGGTCTCGTTTGTAATCAAAGCATTGCTAATTCCCCAGCGTTCAATATTTTCGCGTAATATTTTTGCCCGTGAACGGGAAATTTCATTAGCAAGTAGCAGACCTTGATTTTGTAATTGCTCTCCTAGAGCAGTACTCTTACCTCCAGGAGCAGCACATAGATCAAGAACACGCTCACCAGGCTTAGCCGCGGCAATCATAGCTGGAAACATAGCAGCTGGATCTTGCGAATAAACTGTACCACTAACCCATTCAGGATCAAGACCAGTTATTTTTCCATAAAAAGCGGCATTAATATTTAAAATTGGTTCATCTTGCTTATAAGAAACCTGATTTTGCCATTTTAATGAATTAATTCGATAAGCTTTTTTGGGTGAATATTCAAGTGAAGTAAATAGTTCTTTAGCCTTTTCAGCTCCTAGTAAAGCTTGATACTTATTTAGAAAACCAACTGGTAATTTAAGCATGCTCTTTTTCCTTTCTTAAATGCTGTAAAATAGTGTAGCTATAAGCGGCAATGATAAGAAACCAGCTAAGTAATAGTAACAAAATCATTTGCTGAGGTTTAGAGATGAAAGCATGCCATGAAAGAAAAAGGTATGCTCCCAGTACTAGGGCTGATTCTAATAGAATTGTTCTGACTCCCCGATTAAATAGCCAATTATGCAAAAGCTGCCCAGTTAACGCAGTATTTTTTACCACAGACCAGTCAAAAAGTGCTAATAATGTACTGCAGGACATAGCAATTATGGTAAAAACTATCACTAAACTGATTTCTCTAATTATTGAAAACTTATGAATTTGATGATTTTTAACAAAAACTGGTGTTTTAATTTTTACTTTGTAGCGTGAAGCTAGTTTATTTATCATTTTACTTGAGCTATCAATTATAATGATGTAATTTGTTAGCTTAGCTTTTCCTGTTGGTTGTTTTGGACCAGTAGAAAGATAGTAACCATTTTGTTTCATTTGATGATAATGTTTTAACGTTCCAATCACTGAATAGTAACTATTATCCAAAACGACATATTCATTTCCTTGAGTTGCTAGAGTTTGAACTTTAGCATTAAGACTTAAGACGGCAAAGGATACCCTGCCTTGAAAATCGTCAGCTGTAAAATAACGCCCACTTTCAGTTGGCAAAGTAATTACATTATAGTTAGCCCAAATCAGTGTTTGCTTAGGATCTATTTTACTTTTAAAATGTAGTTGAATTTTATATTTTGCATAATTTTTTTGTAAATATGTCAAAAAAGAGCTAATTGTTTGATTATTTTTGACTTCTATATAACGTGTATTATTACTTAAACCGTAGGCTTCGAGAAGTTGATCGGCTTCCCTGGACTGTATATTAGATAACATAGAGCCAATGCCCAAAAGGGACAAAAAGATTGTCACAAAGATTATTATTTTTTTAAATTTCATGCTTTATCTCAAATATTTGTTCATTAATAAAATCGTAACTTTTAAAGGACTGATTAATTTTATCAAGTTTTTCGGAATAGTTAAACTTACCTTCTTGCCAAAATGCCATCGAATTTGTGGCCCCGTTTTTTTCGCCGATAAAAAGCAAATGACTTTGTGGATTATATTTTTGCCATGCTTTAATTGCTAAAAGATCACTTTTGGTAAAATTAGGAGCCCAGGAGCAGATAATTAATTGTGCAGTAGCGAATTTTTTGATTGCCTTAGGGGCATCGTAATTTTTAACTGCCATATATGGATTATTTCCAGTTAAGGAAGTTTTAGCCCATTCCAGTGAATCAGTTGCAATAGTTTCAATCCCAACTTCAGTTAAAGCTTTAGCCCAGCAAGCATTGCCGGCCATGATTTCTAGTGCTTGATCAATTTGAAAATAATCTTTTATCAATTTAGCCGTTGCTAAGTTTGGTAAGGACCAAATACCATATTTAATGGATAAAAATTGGCGTACACTATTTAAAAGTTGATTAATTATCCTTACTTTTTTCTTTTTATTTGCTGCAACTTGAAAACAAATTGCTTCAATTTCATCTGGTAAAAAGCCTAGTTTTTTTGGAGCAAGTGGCAAGATTTTCTTTTGTCTGGTAAAAGAAATCATTTGATTAACTATTTGCACTTGCTCATGAACCGACTGATTATCAATTTCACTATCTAATTGGTTAATTTTATTTAAAAATTCTGTCATTATCAAATACCTAATAATGATTTTAACATTCAATTGCCAAGATTTCAGTTATAATAAAAGGTAATGGAATATAAGGAGAATATTTTATGGCAAAAAAGATAGTAAATAAACAAAACGAGCAGGAAGAAAGTTGGGGAAAGTTCCTTTTAGATGTTGTAGTAATGATGGCAATTATTCTTGGAATTTTTTACCTACTATTTAATTTTGTACTTTCAAATGATCGTGTATCGGGACCATCGATGCAGCCAACTTTTGAAAATAATGAGCGGTTAATCTCAACGCGCCATTTCACCCCAAAAAGAAATGATGTTGTGGTTTTACTTGCCCCCAAGGCTGCTAACGACGCACCTGGAGCTTTGTATATTAAACGTGTAATTGGTCTACCTGGAGATACTTTGGTTTCCAAAAATGATAAAATGTACATTAATGGTAAGCTTTTGAAAGAACCCTACTTAGAAAATTCTTTCAAAAAAGCAGCTAATGATGCTGGGCAAACTTATACCAGTAACTTTACTTATAAAGTACCCCAGGGCTATTATTTTGTTTTGGGTGATCACCGCGATATTTCTAAGGATTCTCATATGTTTGGACCAGTTAAGCGTAGTAATCTTGTAAGTAAAGTAGTATTACGCTATTGGCCATTTAATCGAATCCAAACTTTTTAGGTTATTTTAATTTTTTTAGCAAAAATAAATTCTAGAGGAGCAATTTATTATGAATCAACAACTAGAAGAATTATCCGATACAATTATTAATTATCAAGTTAAACACCATGTAACTGATACTGATTTAGCTTTTGCTAGTCATTTATCAGTAGAAAAAATTCATTCTATGAAAACTGGTAAAGGTGAATTTACAGCTGAAGAAATTAGTCAGTTGTATGACTATTTGGCTGCTAGTCATTAAAAAAACAAATTAAAGTAAAAACCATCAAGTTAAGCCTTGATGGTTTTTACTTTTAATAATTATTAAATAGTTACTTTTTCTCAATTGCTTCAAAGTAATGTTGCATTAAGAAAACGTTAACGATTAGGAAAAATAGATTCAAAATTAGTAAAACCAAAATGATTAATAAAGAACTTTTATCATCTACCATAAAGCCGGAAAAAATATTGTTCATTTTAATTAAACTACTAATTTTTACTAACAGCCACGCAATTAACCAAATTATGACTAACCGAATAATACTTGATATTCCTCTGCCTGATACGTAGGGCAGGAAGTTCATAATTGCCCGACTCGTGAAATTTAAAAAGCTAATGATAAGATAAGTTAGTAAGGCAAACAAGATCATAATTGTGATGAAAATTAATGTTTCATCAAAAATATTATATAAATCGCCAAGACGGGAATTCGTATATTTATTTAACTCATTAAGTGTAACTGCAACATTTGTTCGAACTTGAGGACTAATTACGTAATAAATACCACTAAATATGGCTACGGTTACTAGTTCAAGTAATTTAAAGTAAACCATGGTGACAAATGAACTTAAGATATTACTAATGTAAAATAAACTATCGTTAATTGGTGTGAGCCGCCAGGTTTGGCTAAGATTGATTTTTTCATTTATAAAACAAATAATAATATAAAAAGCAAAAGTTGAAAAAATCATAATAGTGCCATATATAGAAAGTAATTTAATCATAAAAGTATCTAATACAGAACCATTATAAGAGTAAGCATCATACCTACTAGCGAAAAAAGTAATGGCAATTGAACCAATGAACTCGATTAACAGGATTAAATACAAATTTTTTGTTTTTTGTTTAAATTGCTGGCTAAATAAACTCTTAAAAATTGACATTATTCATCCTCCTTTAAGTAAAGCCCTTCATAATATTCCTCAATACTCAGATTATTTGCTCTAATTGCTTCAGTTGATTGATGTGTAAGCACCGTTTTATCTTTAATAACGACAACTTCATCAAGCATGGTCGCAATTTCGTTAACAAAATGATCGGAAATCAAAATCGTCGCTTGATCAGCCTTCCAGAGAATAATTGAGTTAATTATTTTTTTGCGAGCCATTGCATCTATCCCTGAAAATGGTTCATCTAACAAATATAAATCGGCTTTACGTGAAAAAGTCAATGCAATAATTAATTTTTCACGCATCCCTTTTGAAAGATGAGATAGGCGCATATTAAGATCAAGTTTCATAAAACTTCTTAATTGATTAAATTGCTCGTCATCAAAATCGGTATAAATAACTTGATAAAAATGCACAATATCCTGGATTTTCGTTGATTCACCAAACCCGGTTAACCCATCAGTAAATGATAAATGCGCTTTTCTCATAGCTTCTTTAGTTTCATTAAGAAGTGTAACACTACCTTGATAGTTTTTAGCCATTCCAGCAATGATACGCATCAAAGTAGTCTTGCCTGCCCCATTTTCACCTAAAAGCGCCACAATTTTTCCTGGCTGTAACTCTAAGTTAATTTTATCCAAGATGATTTTTTGGTTCTTTTTATAGGTTAAATCTTTAATTTCTAAAAGATTATCCATATTTATTCTCCTATTAGATAATTTGATAAAATAACACTAATTTGATCATCAGCTACTCCCAAAGCATTCATACTTTGAACAAACTTTTCTAATTCAGCCTTAATCAATTTAGCCTTTGTCTGTTCAAGTAAAGCAGTATCTTCGGTGACAAAATTGCCTTCGCCTCTTTTAGTGAACAAAATACCCTCAGCATTCATTTGTTGTAAAGCTCTTTGAACAGTATTAACGTTGACCGTTAACTCAACCGCTAATTCTCTTACAGAAGGTATTTTATGACCAGGCTGTAATTTACCAGTAATAATTTGCCGATAAAGGTACTGTTTGATTTGGAGATAAATAGGTATATTGTCCTTAAATTCCACTAGCACACCATCCTTTATACACTGTATTATATTTCTATTACACGATCATATCGTAAATTGTTAATTTATGCAATATTTATGTTTTTTCATATTATTAACTACTTTTACCTAACAAAGACATGGCTACGACAAACTGGTAAACTTTTCAATAATAGTAATTCTGAAAAATAAAGCCTAATTTTTTTATAAAAGCTGGCCAGCTGCGTCAGCAGCTATTTGTGATTATTAACATAAATTTGGCCGCTAAAAGCTAGATCAAGCAAAGTGATTTTAGATGATATCCTTTCATTAGTATTTTTAAATTTTCTATATTAAGTATCATTAGATTAATACCCTATTATTCTATAGCCACTTAAAAAGGCTTCAACTTTTTTTAATAAGTTTTTCGTTGTTTCACGACTATGAAATTTATTTACTTAAGGCAAAAAAATACCCACAAAGCCATCTAAAACAATGTTTCTGTGAGTAAATTTATTTTTTTATAATAGATGTGTATAATTAGCTGATTTTAAAAAACAGCCAATTATACCTGGTATAAAAGCTTTTTAAAAAATTAATCATCTTATTAAAAAAGTGTGATTAGCTATAATTTTGTTTCACTATTTGTTATTTGTCACATTTAATTCAACCATTTTTACCATAACGTCAACTGCCTTGTACATTGATTCTAAAACTGTGTACTCGTAGCGTCCATGCATGTTTTCTTGTCCAGCAAAAATATTAGGACATGGCAGACCCATATAAGTTAACTGAGACCCATCAGTGCCACCGCGAACCGGATCTTCATTAATTGATAATCCTTCACTGCGATAAGCTTCACGAGCTAAATTAATAATATCCATACGTTTAGCTAATTCATCCGCCATATTATAATATTGATCCCACATTTTTAACTTGATTCGTTCAGTACCAAATGCTTCATTCATTTTATGAACAAGCGATTTGACTAATGCTTTTCGTTCTTCTAGCCCTTCGCGCTCAAAGTCGCGAATGATATAGTCCATATGGGCATTATCAACCGTTCCGGTTAAATTCATCAAATGGAAGAATCCTTGTCGCCCATCAGTCTTTTCTGGAACCTCATCTGCTGGCAATTGATTTTGAAAATCAATTGCGATTTGAAGTGCATTAACCATTTGTCCTTTGGCTACTGCTGGATGAACGTTCACTCCTTGAATATCAAGCCCAAATTGGGCAGCAGAAAAAGTGCCCCAATCAAGTTTTCCTGGTGCTTCACCATCAACGGTAAAAGCAAAATCAGCTCCAAATTCTGTTACATCAAAATGCCCTGCTCCAGTGCCAATTTCTTCATCTGGCGTAAAAGCTAAACGAATCTTGCCATGCTTAATTTCTGGATGGGTTAAAAGATATTCTGCTAAAGTTACTATTTCTGCTACCCCACATTTATCATCGCCCCCCAGTAAAGTATCACCGGAAGTGGTAATAATAGTTTGCCCCTTATAATTTGCAAGATGGGGAAAAACTGCGGGATCAAGGTAAAATTCGGAATTTCCTAATTTTATTTTTGATTTGCCATCATAGTTTTCATGAATTTGCGGTTTGACATTTTCGGAATTGAAGTCTGCCGTATCACAATGAGCTAAAAAGCCCATTGTTGGAACTTTAAAATCAATATTAGCGGGTATTTCAGCGATTACACAGCCGGAATTTTGGTTATAATGAACATCGCTTAGACCTAATTCTTCTAAGTCCTTGATAATTACTTCTTTTTGAAAATCTTCTTCACGTTTAGTTGAGGGGAAACGATCAGCATGCTCGTCTGATCGTGAATTGACTTGCACATATTTTAAAAATCTTGGCAGTAAGTTTGGATATTCCATAATTCTCCTTTATTAAAATAAATCTTGAAATGGATTAGTTGAAACAGTAGACTTTTCCACTTGTAGGTCCCAATTGTTTTCTTTATTCCATTGAGTTAACTTTTGATACATTTTATCTTTAAATAGTTTTTCTGTATAGTGACCAGGATCAATAACTGTTAATCCTGAAGAAATTATATCATGACCGGTGTGATAATAGACGTCACCAGTAATAAATGCGTCAATTTTTTCTGCAACCGCCTGGTGCCAGAACTTGCTACCATCGCCACAAATAAAACTCACAGATGAAATCATCTTATTAGAATCAGCAGTTATTAACCGTACCATCTTAACTTTCATTTTAGCTTTAACATAATACGCAAAATCGTGTGCTGATAATGGGTGTGGTAATTTTCCTTTACGGCCAATGGCTATACCATCAGCATCAAAACAGAAAGGTTTAACATCAATTAAACCTAGTTCTGTTGCCTGCCAATCGCTAGAACCGTCTTGTGCCTTATCAGAATTAGTGTGAATTGAATAGACAGCAATTCCGTGAGCAATAATTTTGCCATACATTTCATTTTGTGGATCAGCAAAATTAAGATTAATAACAGGTCGAAATATAACCGGATGATGACTAATAATTAAATTAACTCCCCTTTGAATTGCCTCATCTACTACTTCTGGTCGCACATCAAGAGTAGTCATTACTTTATTTACTTCTTGATCAAGTGAACCAATCTGCAGTCCTATGGGGTCACCTTTACTAGCAATTTCTTCAGGAAAGTGTTGGCAAAGAGTGGTGACAATATCTTTAACTTTGGTCATTTAATTCTCCTTCAATTAACTCGATTTCTTGTTCTACTTTTTTGATACGCAAAAAATCCTTTTGTTTAGCCTTATTTAAATTATCTAAAAGCCGCTCATGATAATGTAACTGGTCTTGCCACTTTTGGTAAAAGACTGGATTTTTTTCTTTAATAATTATTGGTCCAAAAAATAACTGTGCCTGAGTTAATGTTTCTAACTTAGCTACTTTTTTAGCCTTAATTAGTTCATAAATATGACCTGCTTCAGCAATAATTTGTTCAGCTTGAATATGATAAGAGTGCTTAATTAGCCATTTTCGTACCCCATACTCACCAATATTTGGCGCTAAAATTAGCGTATCAAAACTTAAACCATTTTCCCAAGAAGTAGTTAAAATTTGGGTCATGAGTTTGCCCCCCATACCAGCGATTACCACAGTATCAATCTGATCTTCTTTATTAACTGTGTCAAGTCCTGCACCTAGGCGTGGTTCAATTTTTTCTGCAAGTCCGGCTTCAATAATATCTTGCTTTGCATTTGCTAGGGGACCTGATGCAATGTCACTAGCAATGGCAAAATCAATTTTACCTGATTTAACTAATTCAATTGGTAAATAAGCATGATCAGTACCAATGTCGGCAACCCGACTACCTGTATCTACCATATTGGCTAAAGTATTTAAACGTAAATTCACTTTTTCCCCTACTTTCTACATACTGAAATTTTAGCATATTACTTAAGCTGGTTTAAGAATTAAATGTTTTTGAAAATTGGTGTCTTGAATAAAATTTAGCTTTACCAAAAAGCTTCATTTTGAGTTTAATTCAAAATGAAGCTAATAAAGAACAATTTAATATGAATACTTATACCAATTATTTAATTAACTGCTTTAAGCTACACTTTATTAAAAATAAAACTAGGGTTACACCAAGATATACTAAGCAGACAGATGGATTTAGTTTATTTATGGGTAACAAGTTAGTAATTCCATTTAGGTAGATAAAACAAAAAATGACCATTAAAAAAATAAACATGCGGTTACCCTTGGTAATTAATCCTAAAACTTGTGCTAGCATGCAAATCATAATGCTAAAACATACTAGTAACAAAGCAGTATAACTTGACTTTAGCATGAAAGGTAAAAACAAGATTAGTGTAAATGTTAAACTAGCTACATATTCAAAAAATTGTTGCTTATTTTGTGCTTTAGGAATCGTCATCAGCCATTGATAGAAACTAAATTGAGTAATTTGTGAACCTAAATTACTCAATAATGGTAATTCTGTTAATAAGATTAAAGGTAAAATTATTAATTGCTTTATGGCTAATGAACTAAGCCATGCTGTTAACCACAAAATAATTAATGCAAGTTTATTATAAATAGATAGTGGTCTCCATAATAAAGCAAATGAAGTTTTTAATAAACTACTACTAGCCGATTTTGAATTGATTGTTTTCAATTTATGATGGTCGTGAACTAAGTTAATAGGGATGGAATTTTTACGAATTTTATTTGAGTATTTGTGCGGAGAAAAAATAAAACCTGCTAAAATTAGCATTACAATGCAAATTATGAGCTGAATAATAAAAATTAGTAGATCTTGCTGAGTAAATTTAATCGGTAAAAAAAATAAAGTCTGCTTTCCTGTTTCTTTAAAATTTCCTGAACTAAGTAGCATTGTTTGCTTTAATGGTTGCCCTACGGTCTTAACGCAAGTATTTTGAATCATTTTGAATAAATAGGAGCTACCAGATGGATTAATTATCTTTAAAAAAAAGGAATTATAATTTTCGATACTAACTCCATAACAAATTAATGAAAAAAAGCTAACAAGAATTATTCCTAGAATACCTCTTAGAAAAGGAACAATTTCTGTAAATATCGCAAGCGTCGAAATTATGAAAATACCAGGTAATAAAGTTAAAAATGGCGTTAAGAACTGATAAAAGTCAATAAATTTCCCTGGAAACTGTAAAATCACCATTATAATTGTCGCTAATATGATAACAATCCAGAGAATAAATAAAAGTAAACAATTCGCCAAGAATTTTCCACCAATGTACTTAATTTTAGAAAAGGAAACTGACGCCATTAAAACATTAGTATGATTTTGATCATCAATTCCAATTGTATTTTTTAAAAACAGGTAACTAATAATTGGTAAAAACAAGCCTAATACTAACACCACACTAACTGGAACCCAACTAGGATTGCTTGCTTGAATAAATAAATTCGGCTCAAGTACAAATACCTTAATTGGACCCTTAATTCTTGGATATCCAATAACAGCTGCGATTAAGGCCAAAATTATTAGAGCCCAATATGACAAGCGTCGACTTCGTTCTAAAAATGTAGCTTTAACAATTCTAGTCAAACTAATCACCGCTTTCTAAGATAGCCAGACTGGCATCTTCTAAGCGTGGTGTTACATTAACAGCTTCTGCATTAGGTTTAGATTGAGAGATTACTCTAATATGAACACCATCAATTTCTTGCGTAATAGAACTAACATTTTCTAGTTGATTAAGAACCTGATTAACTGGAGCAGTATATTCCCAAACTGAATTTGTTACTCTCTGTAAAAGTCCTTCCGGTGAACCTGTATATAAAATTTGCCCCTCTTTCAAAACAATAATTTTAGAAGCAACTGCTTCTATATCAGAAATAATGTGAGTTGATAAAATAACAATATGATTAACAGCCATTTCTGCCAAAACATTCCTAATAGTTACTCTTTCTAATGGATCTAATCCGACTGTAGGTTCATCAACAATAATTACTTTTGGATCACCTAGTAATGTGGCGGCTATACCTACTCTTTGTCGCATACCGCCAGAAAAGTCGGCCAATTTTGTATTTTTTGCATTAATCAAATGAAATTTAGTTAGTAAATTTTCAATATTACTTCGTGCTTGCTTTTTAGAAATACCTTTAAGAGCCGCAATGTATTGCAAATATTCAATTGCAGTTAAATGAGGATAATATGGAACTTGCTGTGGTAAATATCCTAATGAAATTCGCATCTTTTTGGGATATTTAACAATGTCTACTCCATCTAAAAATATGCTTCCTTTTTCAGGTTGCAAAATAGTTGATATTATCCGCAATAAAGTTGATTTCCCAGCGCCATTAGGACCAATTAGTCCAATGAGCCCACCTGAATGTAAGTTAAGGTTAATGTTATCAAGTATTGGCCTTTGACCAAACTTTAATGATACGTTTTTGATATCTAATTCCATAGTTAATTCCCCTAAAAGTGTAAACTTTAATATCATTTATATATTGTATTACTATGCTATTATAGTACAAAAATAAACAAAAAAGACCAGATTTTTAATAAAGTTATTGACTGTAAGTAAATTAATGTATTGTAAATTTACCTAGTTAATCTTTCATCTTTTTTATATAATAAATTCAATAAAAAGATGAAAGAAGTTATACGGAATGGATAGAACTGAAAGAGTAACATTAACAAATATGTGTATGATTGAAAATAAGCAAAAAATATTAGTGATTAATCGTAACGATCCAACGTGGCCTGGACTCACCTTTCCAGGCGGACATGTTGAAGCGCATGAATCATTTCACGACTCGGTCATCCGAGAGATTAAAGAAGAAACTAATTTAACAATTAAGAAGCCACATTTAGTGGGAATTAAACAGTTTTATGACGATAATAATAATCGCTATATCGTCTTTTTTTATATTGCTACAAAGTTTAGTGGGCAGCTAAAAGCATCAAAAGAAGGAGAGTTGATCTGGATGACAAAAAAAGAATTGCAACAAGAAAAGCTTGCCTATAACTTTGACCGCGATTTAAAAGTTTATTTTAATAATGATATTGATGAACATTTACTTGATGGCAAGCGTGATGAACTGTTTTAAGTCTAGAAAGGTTTTTAATGGTTACAGAGAAAAAAATAAGAAATTGGCACCTACTGCAGACCTTATTACAATTGCTACTTGTAATATTTAGTTTAATTTATAGTTTATTTATTCATGCTGGTGGGATTACTACTTTTAAAGCATTTATTTTGATAATTTTGATTAGTTTACAGTTTTCAGTATTAAATAAAAATGTAAATAGTAAGTTAATTCAATGCAATTATTATTTTCAGGCAATTAGTATCACTAGTACCCCAATTTTTTTCTTTACTTTTGTAAATGATCTTTTAATTAAGTATACAATTGAGACTATAACAACATTTGTTTTGTGTCTTATTACAATTTATAAAATTTTTATGTTTATTCCTATGGGCGAATTGGCTATGGGAAATGTTCAGAATAAATGGGGACGTTTTTGTTTACTATGGTTTTATATATTTGATTATCGAAATAGAATCTACTTATCCTATTCCCACTAACCCTTTTTTTAAGGCTTGTACCAATAGTGCAATTATTGGTAGTTTAAGTTTTGTTGTTACTACATGGTTTGTGATGAAAAAATGGGGATTTGTTACTCCTAATTTTAAGTTTAGTTCAAGAGTTTCAAAGGTAATTTTGAGTATTCTAATTATTTTTATTATCATAGATTGTCTGTTTAATGGTTTTAATGATGCCAATTCATTGAACGGTATTCTTACTAACTGGAATTTTAGGGTAGCTTCAAATAGTAATCTTTTATATTTAACTTTAAATGCTTTTGCTGCTGGAATTGGTGAAGAATGGATGATGCGCTTTTGCATTTTAAGTTTTTTATTGAAGTTACTCCAAAATTCTAGTAGGCAAATCTTTTGGGCAATATTTCTTGATGGCTTAATTTTTGGTCTAATTCATTTTTTAAATACTCCTGTTCAACCATTATCAGCTACTATTTTGCAAGTGATTAATGCAATGACAGTAGGTATACTATTTTCAGCACTCTATTTATACACTGGTACAATTATTAGCAATATCGCATACCACTTCTTATATGATTTAGCGGGGATGATTGCGTCTGGGAGTATTTCGATGTTAAGTCCTACAATATTTGACTGGCAATTATTAATTTTTATAGTTTTAATTTATCTCGGCCTTGCTTTGTTTCTAGTTACAGGTAAACGTAAAAAAGTTGTCGAATATAATTTGAATCTTCAAGGATTAAATAAAAAGGCATTTTAAATTTATAAGAGAAAAAGTTAAAATTAGGATAAAGCAAAAAAGCTTCACTTCGTACAATAAACGAAGTGAAACTTTTTGTATAGTATAAAGTTAATCCAAAAAATCACGTAACTGATTGGAACGACTAGGATGACGCAATTTCCGTAAAGCCTTGGCTTCAATTTGGCGAATACGTTCACGAGTAACACCAAACACTTTACCGACTTCTTCTAAAGTTCTAGTTCGGCCGTCATCAAGACCAAAACGTAAGCGTAAAACATTCTCTTCACGATCAGTAAGTGTATCTAAAACTTCTTCTAACTGCTCTTTCAACATTTCATATGAAGCATGTTGTTCTGGACTAGTTGCATCTTTATCTTTAATAAAGTCACCAAGATGAGAATCGTCTTCTTCACCAATTGGTGTTTCGAGTGAAACTGGTTCTTGAGCAATCTTAAGGATATCACGTACCTTAGAAGTTGGCATATCCATTTCGGCACCAATTTCTTCAGGAGTTGGTTCACGTCCTAAATCTTGCAATAGCTGTCTTTGAATTCTGATCAATTTGTTGATTGTTTCTACCATATGAACCGGAATTCTAATTGTCCGTGCTTGATCTGCAATTGCCCGGGTGATGGCTTGCCTTATCCACCAGGTCGCATAAGTTGAAAACTTGAAACCGAGGCTATAATCAAATTTATCTACAGCTTTCATTAACCCCATGTTACCTTCTTGAATTAAATCAAGAAAAGACATACCACGACCAACATATCGTTTAGCAATTGAGACAACAAGACGTAAGTTAGCTTCAGCTAATTCTTGTTTGGCTTCTTCGTCACCTTTTTCAATTCTTTTAGCTAAAGAAATCTCTTGATCGGCGTTTAAAAGTGGTACACGACCAATTTCTTTTAAATACATCCGCACAGGATCATTCATCCTCACGCTTGATGGAGCCGACATATCTTTTAGCTCGGCTTTTTCAATGTCTTTTTGTTTCTTTAAAGCTAATTTAGAAGGATCGCCATTCTCATCGACAATACTAATACCGTTGTCTTCAAATTCCTGAATTAATTGATCGACAGCCTTATTTTGTAAATCATAAGGCTTAACTAGGCGATCTACAAATTCAGTTTCAGTAATCGATTTATCTTTTTTTACGTCTTTGACAACTTGCTTAACAACTTTGTCTAAAGACAATTCTTCATTATTATTGGTATTTTTATTTTCTGTCAAAATAAAGCCCCCCTTTAACCCTGAATTCTTTTTAACTCTAAAATTTTCTGAGTAATTGTCATTATTTCTTTAGTGTCCGTCTTTCTTTTGGCATCTTGCAATTCATTCATTAAGTGATGCAATTGCGTACGAATTTCTCGCATTTTTAATGCATCAATTTGCTCATCAATTTCTTGATCTGAAAAATCCTGGGGCATGTCTGTCATTTCGGTATTAACTATTATACCTTGAAGTTGACTTGGAATAAAATCTAAGAAACTATTGACGGATGGATTTTCTTGTTCTTCACTAAAACTTAACCATAATTCCGCTAATCTTTGAAAAGCCTCATCTGGAAATAAAAATTTTCTATTTAATAAATAATCGCGTGCATGAGTAGAATGAATGAATAAATATAATAAACGCACTTGAATCGGATCAATTGCGGTCTCTTGAATCGATTTAATTGGAGGCATTTGCCTACTTTGATCAAACCCACTATTTTCTTTACGACGTTGAGCAATATTAAATTGACGTCTATAGCGTGCTAAGGTCGCTTTTAAAGAATCAAAAGAGACATTTTGCTCGCGCGCTATTTTATCTAAATATAAATCTTGTTCAACGGGATTAGTTAATTTAGCAATTGCTTTAACTGCTTCATCAATATATGCTAATTTTTCGCGGTCATTATCTAAATTATATTTTTTAGCCAAGCGTTTCAAGAAAAAGTCAGTTGGTGTCAATGCCCCCTTAACTTCTTTAGTATAATTTTCTGCGCCATATTTTTTTATATATTCATCTGGGTCTAATTTTTCCGGTAATATTACAATACCTAGATTAAATCCACCAGCTTGAGCAAACATTTTAACTGCACGATCTTCCGCATGAATGCCAGCCTCGTCGCCATCGTAATTAATAATAATATTTTTAGTAATTCTACGAATCATATAAAGTTGCTGATCGGTAAGACTTGTTCCCATAGAAGCAATTCCTGACTTTATCCCGGCTTGATAGGCTGCAATTACATCCATATATCCTTCATATAAAACTAAATGGTTTTCATCACGAACGGCTTTTTTGGCCTCAGCAAAATGAAAGAGTACCTTTGATTTTGCAAAAATTTTTGTTTCTGGGCTATTAATATATTTTGCTTCAGTTTTGTCATTAGCAATTCTTCTTCCCGAAAAACCAATGACATAACTACCCTCATTTGCAATCGGAAACATTAACCGGTCACGAAAACGATCAAGCAGGCTGCCATTTTTTGTCTGAACGAATAAGCCACTTTTTAACAAGTCACTATCTTGAAAATCACGTCCTCTTAAGTAAGTCAAAAGTAAGTCGTTTTGCCGGGGCGCATAGCCAATTTTAAAATGGTCAATTATTTTCGCATCTAGTTTTCGCTGCTTGGCATATTCAAGTCCACGTCTTCCTGCATTCGTTGAAACTAGTACACGTTGATAAAATTTTGCTGCTTGCTCATTTATTTTAATTAAAATATTAGAGTTTTCTGCTCTAGCATGGGTTACGTCCCCAATATCAATATGCGCAAAATCCGCTGCCTTTTGAACACTTTCCGGGAAAGTCAAACCATCCTTTTCCATTAAGAAGGTAAAAACATTACCGCCTTTACCGCAACCAAAACATTTAAAGAATTGTTTACCCTCGTTAACGGTAAAGGAAGGAGTTTTTTCTTGGTGAAAAGGACACAGGCCAATATAATCTTTACCTTTTTTTTCAAGTGATACATATTGGCTGATAACGTTCACAATATTGATATTTTCTCGTACTTTAGCAATTGTTTGCTCAGGTATTAATCCAGCCACTTCATCACCTACAAATAACTATTTAATAACCAGCTTACTTAAATCCCCTAATCCAGTAGCTAATTCTGAAATCAACTTAAGCTGTGCTAAGCGATTATTCTTAACTGTTTCATCTTTGGCCATAATCATATTAGTTTCAAAATAAAGATTTATAACTGGCTGTATTTCAACAAAGCCTTCATATAAAGCTGTCAAATTGGTAAGCTTACTTAAATTATTTACTTCGATAAATAACTTATTCTCACTTTCATTTTCAAACAAGTCTGGATTAATTATGTTTTGCCCTTTGAATTCAGCTTTCTTTAAAATATTATTTATTCTAATTAAGCTTTCAACAACTGGCTTAAATTGTTCATCATCATGGTGCAATTGCAACACATTAGCTGCTGACAAAATTTGAATCGGATCTTGTTGATTGGAAGCTAACACGGCATCAATAATGTCATACTTAAATTGATTTCTTTGTAAGTATTGATTAATCCGATCCCGAATAAATGAAGCAATCTCATCATCTTGCAGCTCAGTCTTAGGTAACTTAGCCGAGGTTTGACCGTCAAGTTCGGTTACAATTTCAGGCAAAACTTTATTAAATGGTAAAGACCAACTTTGATTTAATAAAATACGCACTATCCCATATGCATAACGGCGTAGAGCATATGGATCGTTTGATGAATTGGGAATCATACCTGCCGCAAAAAAGGTAATGATTGTATCCAATTTATCTGCAATTGATAAAAGAGAACCAACAATAGTTTGTGGTAATTCACCTTCGGCAGTGGTTGGCATGTAATGCTCTTTAATTGCAACAGCGACTGTTTGTCTCTCTCCAGCTAAGCTAGCATAATGCATGCCCATCACACCTTGCAATTCAGCAAATTCACCCACCATTTGAGTAACTAAGTCAAATTTATATAATTCACTGGCCCGATTAAAATCAGCGATTGTTTGTTCATCTAATTGCCATTTCTCAGCTAAAAAGTTACCAATGATGCGAACACGTTTGATTTTTTCTGACATTGAACCAATCTTGTCATGGAAAGAAACATTATCGAGCTTTTGTACAAAATGACTAAGCGGATATTTTCTATCTTCATCATAAAAGAATTGGGCATCATCAAGACGTGCAACTAAAACTTTTTCATTCCCTGAAATAACATTTTCTAGAAAATCTTGGTTACCGTTACGTACAGAAATAAAATGATTAACTAGGTGTTCATCTTGATCGTAAACTTCAAAGTACCGTTGATTATCTTTCATTGAAGTAATCAATACTTCTGCTGGCATTTGTAAGTATTTTTCATCAAATGTTCCTGCAAAAACAGTTGGATATTCAACCAAATTAGTCACTTCCTCAAGCAAACTGGAATCTGGTTTGATTTTCCAATTATTTTCTTTAACCAATTCAGACATCTGCGTCACAATCATTTCTTTACGTTTAGTTGCGTCAACAATGACAAATTGATCTTTTAAAGCATCTTCATAATCGCCCGTATTAGCTAATACTACTGAATCACCTAAGAAACGATGACCTTCAGTTTTACGACCAGCTGTAATATCTAATAATTTGACGGGAACGACTTCATTGCCAAAAAGAGATACAATCCAGTGAATTGGTCTGATAAATTCAAAATCATTAGCCGCCCAACGCATTTTAGTAGGGAAAGTCATGGCCTTAACTACCTTATTCATGTTTAACAAAATTTCGCTCGCTTTTTGCCCAGTTTTTTTAACATGAACATAGGCATACTCTACACCTTTAAGTTCTTCAAAATAAATATCATCAACGGACATTCCCTGTCCACGAGCAAAACCTTGAGCAGCTTTAGTCCAATTATTATCTTGATCTAGGGCGATTTTTTTAGCTGGTCCTTTTTTGATTTCATCAATATCATCCTGCTTTTCAGCAAGTTCTTCGACTAAAATCGTTAGACGTCTTGGCGTAGAAAAAGTCTTGATATTCTTAAACTTTAAACCATTTTCATTTAAGAATTTTGTGGTTTTGTCAGCTAGTTGATTAACACTACGGGTGACAACATGTGCTGGCATCTCTTCGGTCCCAATTTCAAATAAATAATCTTTAGTCATTTTCAAGCCCTGCTTTCTTATCTTCTGCACTCTTTAATAGCGGGAAACCTCTTTTTTCCCGTTCTTCGACAAAACAAACAGCTACTTCATGGGCAAGATTTCTAATTCTCGCTAAATATCCCGCCCGCTCCGTCACTGAAACTGCTCCGCGTGCATCAAGCAAGTTAAACGTATGCGAGCATTTTAAAATATAATCATATGCTGGTTGAACCAAGTTTAATTTAATCAGTTCCTGTGCTGTTTTTTCGTAAACATCAAAGAATTTTAACAAGTCTTTCTGGTTTGATTCTTCAAACGCATATTTTGAATTTTCATATTCTGCTTCTTTAAAGATATCGCGGTATAAAACACCATTGCCCCACTCCAAATCAAAAACAGAGTTAACATCTTGGATATATGAAGCTAAACGTTCAACCCCATAAGTAATTTCACTCATTGTTGGTTTAACTTCGAGTTCACCGACAACTTGAAAATAAGTAAACTGACTTACTTCCATTCCATCAAGCCATACTTCCCAACCAACACCGGCACACCCCATTGAAGGATTTTCCCAATTATCTTCAACAAAGCGAATGTCATGCTCAAGTGGATTAATTCCTAAAACTTTTAAACTATCTAAATAATATTGTTGAATATCTGTTGGCGCTGGTTTAATTACTACTTGAAATTGATGATGTTGGAATAAGCGATTAGGATTATCACCATAACGCCCATCAGCTGGTCTTCTTGATGGCTCAATATAGCAAGCAGCCCATGGCTCTGGCCCCACAGCCCGTAAAAATGTATACGGGCTCATTGTACCAGCCCCTTTTTCTACATCATATGAAGGCATAACCATGCAGCCTTTGGATGACCAAAATTCTTCTAATTTAAAAATCATATTTTGAATGTTTAATTTTTTCTTTGTCATTTTTAATCCTTTCTGCATTAGACCATAAAAAAAGCCTATGCAAAACTTGCATAGGGACGAGATTTAATCGCGGTTCCACCCTAATTCAGGGAAAATATACCCTGCACTTAATTATTGACTAAAGGTGCCTTTTCCCAGATGTCCTTGCACTATCTAACACTCGCTTGACTGGTACTTTTCTTCTTCCTTATCATTGCCAAAATACAAATTAATTTTACCATAATCCAAGGATAAGCTAAAGCAAACTAAGTTAATAAATTTAACTCGTCTAAAAATTTTTTGGTTTTTAAGTTTAAGTCAATCGTTGCCTGATAAATTTGGTCAATTGCTTTTCGAGTTGCTTTTTTAGTTTGAGCGCTAATTGTAATTTCACCCAATCGTTCAGCTGGTAATAGCCCAATCGTTCTTAAAACAGCCGTTTCTTTAGGCTTTAGATGGAGGCGATTAGGATCAGTATAAAAATGGTCGCTACATAAAACCCCGCCATATTTTATTGAATAATCAAAATTGCCTTTTTCTTTCCTACAAATAACGCAGTGACGTAGTTCTGGCTTTACCCCAAATGCAGCTAAAAGTTGCATTTGAACGATTTGAGTAATCATTTCTGCGTCAACTCCAGCATTGATTTTTTGCAAAGCAAAATCAGCTAATAAGTAATATTGATCTATATGTTGATATTCAATAAAGGCATGATCAATTAAATCTAAAATGAAAGAAGAATACGCATTTTTATTTATATCAGTAAAAATATGATTAAATTGTTTGATATTTTTATAAGTTCGTAAATTACTAAGCCCATGACCATTGGTATAGATAATGTAAGTACCGTAAGAAAAGTTAAGTAAGGCTGCGCCTAACTTCGACTTGGGACGTAGTGCTCCGCGAGCAAGCATGGTAATTATGCCGTAATTTTTAGTTATAATTTTAGCTAAGACATCAGCTTCATTATATTTTTGCCGTTTAAAAATTATTCCTTGAACTTCTTTGAGTTCTCGTGCCATTTTTAGGACAAATCCTTCTTATTATAACCAATCTGCTTCAAAAAGCGGGGATCAGATCGCCAATTACGTTGAACTTTAACCCACAAGTGCAGGTTAACTTTTTCACCTAATAAGTCCTCAATTTGTTTACGGGAATTAATGCCTATTTGCTTAAGCATTTTCCCTCCTTTACCAATAATAATCCCTTTTTGCCCACTTTTTTCGACATAAATTGTAGCTTCAATTTGCAGCTTGTTATTTTCATGCTGATTCATTTGTTCAACCCATACGGCAGCTGCATGGGGTACTTCTTCGGCAGTTAAATTTAAAAGTTGCTCACGAATTAATTCACTAACCATAAAATATTCTGGCCGATCAGTAATTTGCTCAGGATCATAGTAGGCTGGACCTTCTGGTAAATAATCATATAAAACCTGATTTAAGTCAGAAATACCGATTCCCTGAGTAGCAGATATTGGTAAAAATTCTTTAAAAATATTTAATTGACGATATTCATCAATTATTCCTAATAAGTCATTTGGATTAACCTGATCAACTTTATTAATTAGTAAAAATGCTGGTACCTTAACTTGTTGTAAAAGATTAACGATATATTCGTCACCTTTACCCATTTTTTCTGGTTCAACCATAAATAAAATTAAGTCAACATCATTTAAACTAGATAAACTTGCTTTGTCCATATAGTCATCAAGTTCACCGTGTGGCTTAAATATTCCTGGTGTATCAACGAAAATTACCTGCATACCTGACGTAGTGTAAATACCTGATATTTTATTACGCGTTGTTTGCGGTTTGTTAGAAGTTATTGCGACTTTTTGCCCCACTAAATAATTCATTAAAGTTGATTTACCAACATTGGGTCTACCAATTAACGCAACAAAACCAGACTTATTTTTTTCATTATTCGACATTATTTACCTCTGCCCTCATCTAACTGGTCTGCATATAAAGGCAAGCCATAGTTTTTTAAAATTTTACCTTGAATGGCAAACATTTCTTTTGCTTCGTCAGGTTCTATATGATCATACCCATTAAGGTGTAAAAAGCCATGAACAAGGGTGTAGCCAAACTCACGCTGCCAACCAGTACCATATTCTTCACTGTGTCTTCTTATGACACTCGGACACATGAACAAATCACCAATATCTTCACAAAAATCAGGATCTGCTGCAAAAGCGGCAATCTCAAACTTATCTTCACCGTCTTCAATCGCAAAGGAAATTACATCAGTTGGGCGATTTTTATCACGATATTTATAATTGATTTTTTGACTACGCTCTTCATTGACAAAGTTAATACTCATTTCTAAATTATTTTCTTTACCAATTTCATTTTTGGCTAACAATAATAGGTCAGTAATCCACTTTTGCCAGTTACATTTTTTATCTTGTAAAAAATCAACTTCATCATTATAAGTAATATCGATTGGAGTCATTAACTTTGTTCTTTCTTTTCATATGCATTAATGATTTTAGCTACAACTGGATGTCTAACAACATCATTAGCTGAAAACTGAATAAATTTAATATGACTGATACCTTTTAAAATATGCTCAGCGTCTACTAAACCGCTACGCTGGCGTCCAGGTAAATCGACTTGCGTCATGTCACCATTAACAATCATCTTGGAATTAAATCCTAAACGAGTTAAAAACATCTTCATTTGCGCATCAGTAGTATTTTGAGCTTCATCTAATATTATAAATGCATCATCTAATGTACGCCCACGCATATACGCAAGTGGAGCAACCTCAATTACTCCCCGTTCCATCAAATGATCAGTCGTATTAGTACCCAAAATAGAATAAAGAGAATCGTAAATTGGTCTTAAATATGGATCAACCTTTTCCTTTAAATCTCCAGGTAAAAATCCAAGTGACTCACCTGCTTCAATTGCTGGTCGGGTTAAAACAATGCGTGAAACTTCACCCTTTTTAAAAGCTGCAATTGCGCAAACAACGGCAATGAATGTCTTACCAGTACCAGCAGGACCAATACCAAATACGACATCATTTTTTTCGATTGCTTCAACATAATTTTTTTGACCGATATTTTTCACCCTAATCGGTTTACCTTTAGCATCCCGAATTAGAATTTTTTTATATAGATCAGGAAAATATTCGGTAATCCCTTTATCCGCCATTTTCATTGCGCTGACAATATCAGGAGCACTGATA
This sequence comes from Lactobacillus sp. ESL0237, assembly GCF_003692985.1. Lineage (NCBI taxonomy): Bacteria > Bacillati > Bacillota > Bacilli > Lactobacillales > Lactobacillaceae > Lactobacillus > Lactobacillus sp. ESL0237. The sequence continues at coordinate 189,325 of NZ_REHE01000007.1, forward strand.
TTAATATTAGCACTAACTACATTGTCTAAGGCTTTTAAAACAGCAATTGCTTTTTGACAATTATTGCTATCGCCTGCAAGCAGAATTTGGCTTCCAGTATCAGTGATACTGATATCATATCCCTCTGCTAACAAATCAAGATTGCTGTCATTAACCCCAACTAACTTTTGAATATTTTCTGGATTTCTAGGAATAAAATTGGTTTGAGCCAATATCTTTTCTCCCTTTCTTGCTTAACTCAGTTTGTTTTTAACCAGGTTAGAGGCAACTTTTCCATCTGCCCTACCTTTGATTCTAGGCATTAAAATTTTCATAATCTTACCAAAGTCAGCTTTAGTTGCACCACTGACTTCAGCAATTGCTGCACTAACGATTTTTTCCAACTCAGATTGTGAAAGTTGCTTAGGCATATAGGCTTCAATAACGGTTAATTCTTTTTTAGTCTCCTCAACTAAATCAGTACGCTTAGCTTTAACAAAGTCAGCCAATGATTCTTCACGTTGCTTTTTTTCACGATTTAAAACTGTTAATTCTTCATCGGAATTCAATTCACGCCCTACTTTGATTTTTTCGTTCATTAAAGCAGCCTTAATCATCCGCACAGTGTTCAACTTAACTTTATCATGTGCCTTCATCGCATCCTTCATATCAGCCATTATCTGTTCTGATAAACTCACAGTAATCCCTTCTTTCTAATATAGCTTGCTTAAATTATAACAAATCTTGTTATAGGTATAAAATAAATATTCTTAGCAAAATATCTAAAAAACGACCTCTACCATAATTGATAGAAGTCGTTTTTTATATTAATAATGCTTACGCTTGCGAGCTGCTTCTGACTTCAGCTTTCTACGTACACTTGGCTTCTCATAGAATTCGCGCTTGCGATATTCTTGCAAAGTACCACTTCTAGAAACGGAACGTTTGAAACGACGAAGAGCATCATCAATAGACTCGTTTTCGTGAACAACAGTCTTGGCCATATGTGATCCCTCCTTCCATTTCTTGACGTTTCCGTCATACATTTATTTAAATTATATCAAACCATATTCATCGGTCAATACATACAAGCAATATTTTTTAAAATTATTTTTCATTACCGTTTTAGCTATTTAAAATCTGTTAATATTAAAGGGAGATTGTATAATAAATGAAAAAAGGAGCAGACAATGACTGACGAAACCCCAAAAAAAGAAGTTAATATTATAATTATTTCTGATTCTGCTGGTGATACTGCTTTTAATAATGCAGTGGCAGCAGCAGCGCAATTCCCCGATGCTCAAATTAACTATCGGCGATATCCATTCGTTTATAATAAAGAAAAATTGGCAGAAACTTTTCAAGAAATCGAAAAGTATCCTAATTTGGTAATTATCTATAGTTTAGTTAAAGATGAAATGCAGTTACCAGTAATTCGTTTTATTCGGGAACATAATATCCATGGGATTGATATTTTATCTCCAGTGGTTGAAGCAATTCAAAGCGCTACTGGTAGCCGACCGCTTAAGAAAATTGGTGCCCAACATAAAATGAATCAAAAATATTTTGATCGAATATCTGCAATGGAGTTTGCCGTAATGTATGACGATGGCAAAGATCCAAAGGGCTTTTTAGAAGCTGATGTCGTTTTATTAGGTGTTTCTCGAACTTCAAAAACACCACTCTCTTTATTTTTAGCTAATAAAAATTTAAAAGTAGCTAACTTACCATTAGTACCAGATACGCATATTCCAAAGGAGATATATCAAGTTAATCCTAAAAAAATTATTGGTCTGACCAATGACTTATCCGTATTAAATGAAATTAGACGGCAAAGAATGATTGCCTATGGGTTAAATCCCGATACCACTTATTCAAATACAGACGCAATTAAAAAAGAACTTGATTCTGCCCAAACCCTTTACAATGAATTAGGGTGTTTTGTTATTAATGTTGCTAACCGGTCAATCGAGGAAACGGCTGCCTTGATTTTAGATCATCTGGGAATTGAAGAATAAACAAGCACTTAAGACCGGTCTTAAATATTTTTTACCTAAGTCCGGCAAGATGAAATGAGGTCAATAAAATGGCAAATATAAATAAGGATAAAAAACAAAATTTTCAAAAAGCCATCTTTGCTGGGGGCTGCTTTTGGTGTATGGTAGAGCCATTTGACACTTTACCTGGTGTCAAAAAGGTGATTTCTGGCTATACCGGCGGTCACGTCCCTAACCCTACTTACGAACAAGTAGCTAGTGGATTGACTGGGCACACAGAAGCAGTTGAAATAACTTATGATCCAGAGCTGATGTCTTATGAGCAATTATTAGAATACTATTGGCAAGTAACTGATCCAACTGATGCCATGGGCCAGTTTCAAGATCGCGGTGATAATTATCGCCCAGTTATTTATTATAATTCTGTCCAACAACAGTTAGCTGCCGAAAAATCAAAGCAGAAGCTCCAAGAAAGTGGCAGATTTACTGCACCGATTGTTACCAAAATAGAACCGGCTCAACCGTTTTATCCAGCTGAAGAATATCATCAAGATTTCTATAAAAAGGCCCCCAATCGCTATGCACTAGAGGAAGCTGGTGGTCGGTTAACTTTTATCAAAGAACACTGGCAAAAATAAAATTAACTGAATTTTCTCAGTTGGTTACCTCCCCAACTTTTGTTACACTGAATTAAATGAATTACTATTATTTAGGACAAAAGGAAAATGTGAATAATGGATCGACTCGATACCTTTAACAGACGTTATAATTTACTTTCAAAGATTTCAGCTTCATTTTTTTATTCAATTGCAGTAGCAATTGCGTTAAATCTTTTTTGGGGTCCGGGGCACATGTATTCTTCTGGTATTACCGGATTTGCTCAATTAATTAATACATTGAGTGAACGTTATCTCCCCTTCACTTTGACAACTTCGGCAATGTATTTTGCCTTAAATGTGCCACTACTTTTAGTTGCTTGGTTTAAGATTGGGCACAAGTTTACTTTTTTTACAATTATCACGGTAATTTTGGGCTCGATTATGATGCGCGTGCTACAACCAGTTAATATGCATGTTGATCCCCTTGTTTGCGCAATTTTTGGGGGAATGATTAATGGCTTGGGAACTGGTTTTGCCTTGAAAAATGGCATCTCAACTGGTGGCTTAGATATTGTGGGAATTGTTGTTCAGAAAAAAACAGGCACAAGTTATGGCAAGGTAAGTATTTTTATTAATTTAGTAATTATTGCTGCTGCCGGTATTGCCTTTGGCTGGAATCGCGCTTTATACTCGGCCCTGACCATTTTTATTAATGGACGGGTGATTGATGCTGTCTATACCCAACACCAAAAATTGCAAGTCACAATTGTCACAGATCAGCCACAAGCGATTATTGATGGAATTCAAGAAAAAATGCATCGCGGTATCACAATTTTTCATGATGTCGAAGGAGCGTACAGTCACATAGAAAAAAAAGTTTTAATAACCGTTATTAATCGCTATGATATGTACGATGTTTTACAAATTGTTCAAAAAAGTGATCCCTATGCCTTCATGAGTGTCACCGAAGTAGAGCGTGTTTATGGGACATTTAAAGAACAAGAAATTGTTTAAAATATATCTATATGTGATACCACAAAAGCCACTCCATGATAAATGGAATGGCTTTTTAGTTATGTTAATTAAAAAATTATTTACTTCTTAGAAGTGGTAGCCAAGCATTCCAGGTATGTTGCTTAATATCTGTTAAAAGTAGCAGTAAGCCACTGCTTCCAGTAGTCAAATCTAAAGAACACTTAAAGCCAAAGCTGCCAGGTACCATTACGCCGCCATTTTGAGCAACTAAGTAATTATTAAGTAAATTGTACTTCTTCTTTAAAGTCACTTTATTATTGGTACAAATTGCAAAGGCATTATCTAAAATCAGCAGGCTAAGAAAACCATCGAATAATCCGGCAAAAAAAGTTACAAAAACATCATTTTGCTTTAATATTTTTAATAAAATTTCTAATTCTTTTTTGGTAAAAACCTTAGGATCATCTTGTAAAAATTCTATCATTAATAAGGCTAAGCCAGCACTACCATGATTAACATACGGGATTAAACGTTCATATGAGTAGGAATTATCTTTAATAAATGCACCGTCACTTGTAAGTTGTAATGAATTTTTTATTACTACCTGGTAGATTCTTAAAGCTGATTGCTTATATTGCTTTGCCTTTGTAACAATACTTAATTTCCATAAAAATAATGCTGCACCCAACCAGCCAGTAATTAATCCACTATCAGTTTTTTCGGTATAGCGTTCATGCTTAATGATTTGCATTACTTGTTTACCAATATCAATTGCATTTTGTAAGTAAATAGTTTTTTTTGTTTGTCCATAAAAGCATAAAAAAGCTAGCCCAACTCCGGCTAAACCAGAGTAAATTGAAATGTCATTGGTTAACTTAAGTGCCACATTAGTCTGTATTTTTCTCATTATACTGTAACTAATTTTAGTGTAGCCTAGTTCATACAAAACAGTAGCAATACCGCTTAGGCCAGTAAATAATCCGATATCTGTTGCTGGCTCAGCTAACAATTTTTTTAAATTTGGTAATTGCTGTTCGAGCCAAATATTAATTTCTTGCTTACTTTTCTGATCTAAAGTCTGTGATCTATTTAAAGCCATTATAGCGCCAAAAGCACCATTGGCCACGGAATAATAACTAATTTCAGAACTGTATTGCGGAATGTCACCATAAATTAATCCTTTAAAGTTGTAATTCAAGTTGTCGCTGATTCCCTTAGCTACTTCGGCTATATTTTGATTTAACTGATTCAGTGAAAATGGTGTAGACGGTACTGTTAGATTTTGATAATAATACTGCGGGTGGCGTGAGTCAGAATTAAAATTCAAATTTAATTGCTTTTTTAAATTATGCAAAAATTCTACAATTTGCTTGCCAAACACATTGCTAATATTCTTATCTTGCACCGCTTCTAATTCAGGCGCCCAATCAAAGCCAGTTGCGGTTGGCAAAATCATATAACGTGCAATTTTGTATAACGCAATTCGATCAGCTTCTGCAAAAGTCTGCGCATTAAAATCAGAATAGCCAGGCGTTGCCAGACCAGGATTGTAGGCTGCTGACGCTTTTTGAGCATTTTCAAAATCAATTAACTTTACTTTATCCGTATCTAATATAATTATATTATCTGGTTGTAAATCACCAATTGCAATTCCCTTTTGGTGAATTTGGTTAATTGCCTTTAAAAGTGCCGTAATAATTTTGACCGTCTTTGTAAGATATTCATTTTTCTTTTGCTTATTTGCGGTAAAGGGATATTGACTATCAACAAAATCAGCTAGAGTATCTCCTTGAAGGTACTCTTCAACTAAATATTGATGTTTCCATGCCTTAAAACTCTCATAAACATTAACAACTGTTGGTATCTCGGCTAGTTGCTTTAATATTTTATACTCGTGTTTAATCCGATTAAAACCATCATTGCCATTAGCATCTAAGCCCGCAAAAGCACGGCCTTCTTTTAGAACCCATTCCTTCCCCTTGAAAACTGCATGATAAACTCCACCAGCATTGCTATAGTGTAAAGAAAAATCAACATTATAATTCATTAGTTTTTTGAATTCATTTTGATCATAATGTTGTACATTATTTTTCAATTGTTCAGGTTCTACAATAAAATCAGGCTGATAATAATATGGTAACCGTTTATCTTCAACTAAGTTATGTTTATTATCAATAATGGCGTAAACTTCTGCACCGTCAATCACCGTTTTCATTGCCTTAAAGGCACCGTAACGGTAAAAGACATGGCTATCTTGCCATTCTTGATCGCTTAATATATATGGCCCCTCTAAAAAGTCTTGGGTGATTTCTGCTAACGCAGTCAGAAGTTGGACAAATTCAGTAGTATTTACGGGATAAACTGTAATAAACTTTCCCGACTCTGTTCGGTCACCATATTTGGAATTACTTAAAAGCATTGCATCTACTGTATCAATAAATTTATAACTAACTTGTTGATTGTTTAAGTACTGGCTCACCGTCAATAATAGTTTTTGTGCATCCTTAATATTAGCAGTTAGATGAATTTTCCAGCCTTGTTGGGGCAATTTATGATCAAATAAAATATAATGCCAATAGCTATCAGTTGATTCTTGAAAGCTAGTTTTAGGTTTTGTAAATTTAAATTTATTTTTTGGTTCATCATTAGGATAATAAAAAAGTGAACGGTCGTTTTTAACAAATTCCAGGTATTCATTACCAGTTAAGTCCATTTATCTGTTTCCTCCTTGTATAATTATTTTTCAACTGCCAATAGTTCTTCATTAACAAATTGTTTATATTTAGGAACCAATTGCATCAACTCTTGGTGGGTACCACTGCCGGTAATTTGATGATTATCTAAAAAATAAATTTTGTCTGAATCAACAATTGTCGATAAGCGATGAGCAATGACAATTAAAGTCGTCTGGTGAGTAGCAAGCAACTCATTCAAAGTATTAGTAATAATTTTCTCCGAATTGGGATCTAGGTTAGAAGTTGCTTCATCTAGAATTAAAAAATTGGCTTGGCGCAAGTATGCGCGAGCAATCTGTAATCTTTGCCTTTGACCGCCCGACAAACCGATTCCCTGTTCACCAACTAAAGTTTGTAAGCCATTGGGCATTTTTTGCACATCTTCTAACAAATTAGCCTTGTCTAGGGCGGCCCAAATATCACTTTCTTCAGGAATAACAGTCAAGCCAAAAGTTAGGTTTAAATAAATTGATCCTGAAATAATCGTGTTTTCTTGGGTTACTACGGCAAACAAATTACGCCAAGTATTTAGATCGTAGTTAGTAGCACTTACTGAATTTAATAAAAGTTGTCCTTCATTTAATTCATACAATCTAGTTAATAAATTAATAATTGTTGTTTTACCAGCACCAGAGGGACCAACTATTGCTATTTTTTGGCCACTATTAAAACTTAAAGAAATATTTTGTAAAACCGGTTCCTTTTGATATGAAAAAGAGGCATTTTTCAACGTTAAACAACTATTCTTAGCAAACAATATTTGAGAATTAACTTGATAAACACTTTTTTCTCCTGGTGTATTCAAAATCTTATTTAATTCCAAAGTAGCCCCTTTAGCTTGCTTGTAACTGGTATAAAAATTACCCAACATATTAATTGGCTCAATTACCTGAAAGAGATAAATTAAAAAGGATACTAAGGTGCCAATACTCAAACTAGCCTGCTGTACACGAATACCACCATATATAATAATTAAAAGAATAATTCCTAAAGTAAAAACCGTTTGAATGGGACCTACAATTGAAAATATGCAATCAGTTTTATTTGAAACTTTAAATAATTCAACTACTACCTGCTTAAAATTTAACAAGACTGGGCGATAAGCATTATTCAGCTTAATACTGCGGATATTATATATGTTTTCTGTACTTTGACCAGAAAGTTCACTTAATTTATTCTGGGTAGTGAGCGACAATTTTTCACTAATTTTTCCAATTGGATATGCAATTAAGATAATTAGTGAAAAAGATAAGACAATAAATACCGTCAATTGCCAATCTAAATGAAATAAAACAATGAATGATCCTAGCACTGCAATTAAACTATTAATGGTGGCTGGAATACTACTAGTCATAAAATCTTGAACTACTTCAGCATCATTAATTAAATGACTAGAAAGTTGACCACTTTTTTGATTAGTAAAAAAGCTCATAGGCAAAGTAAGTAACTTTTGCTCAATTTCCATTCTAACTTCAGCAATTTTTAAATTTCCGGCCACACTGATCAAGTATTGGCAAAAAGCACTAATAATTGCACTAAAAATAATGGTTAACACGATTACCGCAGCTAAACGAAAATTTATATGGGCGCTTATGTGCGTTTTACCGTCAATAAATTGTCGCACTATTAAAGGTATCAAAACCTCAATAAAGGTACCTAAAATCCCTAAAATAAGCCCTAAAATGAACTGCCAAGAAATTGCATACAGCTTTATTTTCTTATTCATAAATCTCACATTCTTTTACAATTAATAAAGACATATCTCATGACCAAAGATATGTCTTTATTAATTTATTTACTTAAAATATACCAAAGAAAGTATGCCCGCAAATTAACGACTTTCGTTTTTTATTATTGTATTTACTATGTTTTTGATGCTTGACCTTCTTCTTTTGTAGGCCAAAAATATGCCGCATTAATGAATCCATGTAATCGCTCCCTTTCATTGATATAATAGCATATTTGTCAAATCGATTAAATATTGTTTCTTCCTTTTTTGAAAAATCCTTTATTCTTTATTTGAATTATTTATAATTGATGTACTAATTTGATTAAAAAGCTAATACTTGCCACTATATAAAAACTCACTGGTCCCTTTTAATCTCTAAGACTTTTAAGTCTTTAGCAATTTTAGCTTCTAGTGCAGCGATGTCTTTTTTATCTTGGAACAATAATCTATCGATTTCAGTTAAATCAATTTTTTTATTTTCAGAAGTAGTAATATATTGTGAAACATTTAAATTATAATCATTAGCACGGATTTCTTCGATAGACGCTAAATAAGCATATTGTGGCATGGCTACACGTTTTTGATAGGTCTTGAAAATTTTATCAATGTTTTCTTGAGTTAAATAATTTTTCATTTTACCTTTAGCAAATTCTTTTGAAGCATCAATAAAAATAATATCTTCGCTAGTACGCGTCTTTTTTAGTACCAAAATAATCATTGGCCTTATGCTCTCATAAAATAGATTAGGCGGTAGCCCTATTACAGCATCGATCTGATTACCATCTGGATGCTCAACCAAATTTTTGCGAATTGTAGCTTCTGCAGCACTACGGAATAAAACTTCGTTAGGAAGAACAATCGCCATGATTCCCTTTTCGTTTAAATGATAAAGACCCTGTAAAACAAAAGCAAAACTAGTCTTAGTCCGGGGAGCCAATTTGCCATAATTACGAAAACGGGGATCTGTTAACTTATTTTGGTTATTATTCCAAGATTGAGGATCTGGTGGATTAGCCACAACCGCATCAAAGGTACGTGGATAATCAATTTCTTTAGTATTTGGTTCGGCCGGCCAATCGTTTTCGAGCGCATCAGTGTTGAACAATGTCATATTAGTAAATAAAACATGGTGCAACATTAAATTTATTCTAGCTAAATTGTAAGCGGTCAAATTTGCTTCTTGCCCATACAACTTGACAATTGCTGAGTTATTATCATTTGCTAGCGCTGACAAAATTGAACCTACCCCACAACTAGGATCATATACTGTGAACGATTGGGTTGCTTTAGGTAAATCTGCTGTCACTATTTTAGCTATTAATTTTGCAACTGCCGGTGGTGTGCAAAAAGTAGCCCCCTTCTTACCAGCTGCATATTTGCTAATTAAACCAGTAGAGATATCACCAAGAATATCTTTACCAGCTTCATCTTGATAATCAATACTATCAACTAATTTGACAATCTTCGCTAAAGACTTCACTCGTTCATTAGCTGATGACCCCAGGTAGGAATCGGCTAAGTTAAGATTACTAAAGATCCCCTTGAAGGTTTGACCTGCCGCTTTAGATAGTGCAGCATTCTTATCAAAATTAGCAAAAATAGTTTGATAGTCACTTAGATTTACTTGGCCCTTGTCAATTTTATTTACTAATGACTGCCAAGTGTCAAGTGGCGCAATGGCATAACCAAGATTTGAAAAGATATCCTTAAGATAAGCATTTAATTCAGCACCGCCTGCTTGTTCTAGGTAAGCTTCATTAATTGCTTGGCCTTTCTTAACATTTATAGCACTGCTACTAACAAGATACTGTTCTTGCTGTTCGGACAAGTAACGATAACATATGAAGGCTAAAATATAATTTTTGGATTCAGTTGTATCCCGATTAGTCTCTAGCTCATTGGTCAGTGTCCATAACTGGGAACTAATTGTCTGTAATTTTGTCATTATTCTTCCTTTCTCATGTACCCATTTAGCGCAATAGTACTTTTTGCTTTTGAAGATGGACTATTTGCTATTGCCTCATACTAATTAGCTTATCAAGTTTTTAGAAAATGTTAAATTAAGAGAGCTAAAAATAAAAAAAGCATCTAATTTATTAAAGAAATCGATTTGCTTTTTTATACTTTACATAATTATTATTATTTAAAAAGTTTGCGATATTCGCCATATCCCTCTTTTTCTAATTGATCAAAAGGAATAAATTTTAAAGCTGAAGAATTAATACAATAACGTAAGCCTCCTTGATCTACAGGACCATCGGTAAAGACATGTCCTAGATGAGAGTCAGCCTCAGGACTCTTGACCTCGGTGCGTTCCATATTATGAGACTGATCACGATGATAAACTAGTTTTTGAATTGGCTTAGTAAAGCTAGGCCATCCACAACCAGCATCGTATTTGTCTTCACTTGAAAATAGTGGTTCCTTAGAAACAATGTCAACATAAATTCCCTTTTGGTAAAAATCATCATATTTACCCTTAAAAGGATAATCGGTAGCCCCATGCTGCGTCACTTCGAATTGCTCTTTGGACAAATGCTTTAATTGCTGCTTTTTTTGTTCTTGATCCATTATTGTCACTCTCCTTAAATAACTATCATAAATCTATTTTTGAACAACCGAAAAATTAATTGCTAAATTAATATTAATTTAAATATTCTTAAAGCGACTACTGCGTTATAATTGTATCTATATCAAAATTCAAGAAAGGTTCTTTTATTATGCCAACTCTAGCAAATAATTTATCTGATACAATTAACAAAAGGATTGAAAAATTACCTAAATCCGAAATTCGTTCATTTAGTCAAAAAATATCTCAGATTCCTGGAATAGTTAAGTTAACTGTCGGTGAACCCGACTTGAACACTCCCGACCACATTAAGCAAGCCGCTATAGATGATATTAACCGCGATGACTCACACTATGCGCCAGAAGCTGGTAAAGAAGAATACTTAAATGCAGTAAGTGATTATCTCAAAAAGAGTTTAGGCGTGTACTATAACCCCAAAAATGAAATTTGTGCAACTGTCGGAGTATCAGCAGCCTTAAATGTTTCCTTTATGGCTATCCTTAACCCCGGTGATAAAGTAATTGTTCCTACACCTGTTTGGGGAGTCTATTTTGGTATTATAAAAATGGCTGGCGGCGTACCTATAGAAGTAGATACTTCTGCTGATAATTTTATTTTGACTGCTGCACATCTAGCAAAAGTTATGGAAAATGAAGGAAAAGGAGCAAAAGCAGTCATTTTAACTGATCCATCTAATCCGACCGGACGAGTTTATGCTAAAAAAGATTTAAAAGAGCTAGCAAAAGTTATTGTCGATTATAATTTATTTGCCTTAAGCGATGAAATTTATGCCGAATTAATTTATGCTCAGAAAAAGCACTATTCGCTTACACAAATTATTCCAGATCGGACTATCCTTCTTTCAGGATTATCTAAAAATTTTGCCATGACTGGTTGGCGAATTGGTTATATTGCAGCGCCAAAAGAAATTATGCAAACAATCTCCAAAATCAATTCCTTTATGATTACCTCAGTTACTGATAATGTTCAAATTGGGGCAGCAGAAGCTATCAGTCATGGTGAACAAGATTATATCGAGGCCCGAGCAATTTATGAACGCAGATTACACATAATTCAAACAGGTCTTGAAAAAAATGGGTTTACAATGGCTACACCTGAAGGCGCATTTTATATTTTTGCTAAAATTCCAAGTAAATTCGGTACAGATGATGTAGCTTTTGCTACTGACTTAGCCAATAAAGTTAAGGTAGGAGTAATTCCTGGTAGTTACTTTGGGGCTGGTGGTCAAGGATTTGTACGTTTATCCTATGCATCATCTGAAAAATGTTTAAGAACTGCCGTTGAGCGCATTACAACTTACGTAAATGAGCAGCTTTAAATAATTAGCAAGCATTTTATTTTGGTCCAGTTCAGTATATAGTTTAGACTTTAGAGTAAACAGTTTTAAAGAAAGAGTAAACAAAATGCAAATTACAAGACTAAGTACCCCATTATCGACTAATGGTCAACCACCAAAAGTTGGCGAGATATTACCCGATTTAAAAATTGAAAAAGCTGATGGATCTATCGTCAACTTGTCAGAATTAATTAACAAACCCACTTTAATTAGCGTAGTACCCGATATTAATACTAGTGTATGTAGCATCTCAACCAAGCACTTTAATAGTGAAGTTGACAAATACGACAATATTAATTTTTATACCATTTCAACTAACTCACCCAGTGACCAACGTAACTGGTGTGCAGCAGAAGGAGTAGTAAAAATGGAATTACTCTCTGATGAAAAATTTGATTTTGGTAAGAAGATGGGACTATTTATTGAAAAAATGGGACTTGATTCACGAAGTATTTGGATTATTGACACTAACCAAAAAATACTTTATCAAGAATTAATTGTGGAAATGACGAATGAACCAAATTATGATGCAGCTTTAGCATTCTTAGATACTTTAAATTAAGCAAAGAAAAAGGCAACTAGGTAAAATACTAGTTGCTTTTTGTTTAAAATCTTGTTTAAAAAACTGGTCGTTGTAAAACTTGCCAAGTAGAAAAAGTTTGATCTTCTAAATTCATTTGCTCAGGATTGATGAGATACAATTTAGCCCACATAACTAAAGGAGAAGCATTGGTGAAACTGAGCTTTTTCAAAGGTACGCGTACTGCTCCTAATGAGTCTTGACCATCAAATTGGCTAACCTCAGCTTTTTGAATATTATAAAAAACGCAGAAGTGCTGGTTAAAATGCCAATTTTCATAGTCCCAAGGATATTTAAATGATGTAATCCCTAATTGTTGATAAACTTGAACTAATAAGCCGGTCTCTTCTCTTATTTCCCGTAGTATAGCTTGATCCAGCCCCTCTCCATCCTCTAAACTACCACCCGGTAAATCATAACGATTAGTGTATGGACCACCATTCTTTTTAATGACAACAAGTTCGGACTGATTACCAATTATTCCATAACAGCCAAAGGCGTAATGATATTTTCTAAGCATTGTTTTGTTTCCAATCGTGATTAAATACATTATGAAAATAAGCCACAAAACTAGAAGGTTACATCAAACATTCAGTTTTACAGCTTATTTTCTTTAAATTTATCTATTAATTTTCATCCCAAGAAGTATTTTTAGCAGCAGTTTCTTCTGCTTGTTGCTTAAGAGTTGTTTCAATTTTAGCTACACTTTCGTGATACTGTGCTTCAACTTCAATCCCCAAGTCAGCTAATTGCTGCTCAGCAACTGGAGCAGGTGCGTGCATCATTGGCTCTGAAGCATTAGCATTTTTAGGGAAGGCCAAGACATCACGAATATTATCTTTTTCTGCTAGTAGCATTGCAAAACGATCTAAGCCAATAGCTAACCCAGCATGTGGCGGGAAGCCCATATCAAGAGCATCTAATAAGTAACCAAATTGTTCATATGACCGTTTTTTACTAAAACCAAGTGCTTTAAGCATTTTTTCTTGAATTGAACGCTTATGGATACGAATTGAACCTCCACCTAATTCATCACCATTCATCACAATGTCATAACTACGAGCATGCGCCTTGTGCGGATCAGTATCAAGTAATTTAATTCCCTCATCATCCGGCATAGTGAATGGGTGGTGAGCCGCAATCCAACGACCTATGCCTTCATCATATTCAAATAGGGGCCAGTCAACTACCCAAACAAAATTAAAGACATGCTTAGGAATAATATTGGTCTCTTTAGCAAATTCCCGGCGTAAATGATCTAATGAATCACAGCAGACTTTCCATTTATCAGCTATAAAGACCAATAACTCACTACCTGTAAGAGAAAATTCTTTAATTAGGGCAGCTTGATTTTCCTCATTTAAAAAGCGCGCAATTGGTCCATTAAATTCCCCATTTTCAAATTTAACCCAAGCTAAACCCTTAGCGTGGAAACGTTTAATGAAATCTTGTTTTTTCTCAATTTGTTTGCGCGAATAAGTCTCAGCGCCGTTTTTAACCGCAATCCCTTTAACAAAACCGCCCGCACTAATTGCATTAGAAAATACTTTAAAGTCACTATTTTTAAAAATTGGACTTAAATCATGAATTTGCATGCCAAAGCGAAGATCAGGCTTATCAGTACCATAATTGTTCATTGCTTCAGTCCAAGTAATGCGATCAATTGGCGTTTTTAAGTCAATCCCCATGACATCTTTCATAACTTTCTTTAATAGTCCTTCAGTATATTCTTGCACTTGTTCTTCATCAGTAAAGGACGTTTCCATATCAATTTGGGTAAATTCTGGTTGACGATCGCCTCTTAAATCTTCATCGCGGAAGCATCTAGATAACTGGTAATACTTATCAAAACCTGCTCCCATTAACAATTGTTTAAATAATTGAGGTGACTGCGGCAAAGCGTAGAAACTACCTGGATAAATTCGCGAAGGAACTAAATAATCTCGTGCGCCTTCTGGTGATGATTTTCCTAAAATTGGTGTTTCAATATTAATGAAACCATTTTCATCAAAATATTCATGCGTTGCCTGTAAAATTTTCGAACGTAAAATAAGCGCTTTTTGTAAGCTGGGGCGCCGCAAATCTAGATAACGATATTTTAGCCTAGTTTGCTCGCCTACTTCAATATTATCTTTAATTTCAAAAGGTGGATTTTGTGATTTATTTAAAATAATAAGTTCTTGCGCATTAATTTCAACTTCTCCTGTTTTCATTTCTGGATTAATGCTTGAACGCTTAACTACCTCACCTTTAACTTGAATAACATATTCATTACCAAGTTGATCAGCAAGGTGCATCAATTCTTGGCCTGAGTCATGATTAATGACTACTTGAACTAGACCTTCACGGTCACGTAAATCAATAAAAACTAAATTACCTAAATTACGAACTCGTTGGACCCAACCATATAGATTAACTTTTTGACCAATATATTTAGCAGTAATATTACCACAATAGTTTGTTCTTTTTTCCATAATTTTAATCCTTTAAATGTTCTAAGACTGAATGCATATTTGCTAAATCACTTAACAGCAAATCAATTTTTTGTCCATCAGCTAAGCGTTTAATATTCAACTTACCCTCGGCTATTTCTTTAGCTCCGATAGTAATTACATATTTGGCCTTAACTCGATCAGCTTTTTTAAATTGCGCTTTTAACTTCTTTTGATCAACGTCATATTGAACCCTAAAACCTTGCTTACGTAACAAACGAGCAATTTCAACAACTTTAATTTCAGTCTCTTCACCAATATTAGTAATAAAAAAGTCAATTCCTTGATCAGTAAATAAGCCTGGGTTTTGTTTTTGCAAAACTAGCATTAAGCGTTCTTCACCAATACCAAAACCAACTGCTGGGGTTGCAGGACCATCAAATTCTTCAACTAGGTGGTCATAACGTCCACCACCAAGAATCGTTGTAGCCGATTCCCATAAACTAGCATCTTCAACCATAAATTCAAAGATAATCCCGGAATAATAATCCAGCCCTCTAACCAAATCATTATCAATTACATAATGGATATCTAACTGGTCCAGCATCTGAATAATTTGATTAAAATTATTTTTAGAAGCTTGATCTAAATAATCAATAATTTTTGGTGCATTAGGTAAAAATTGCTTATCTTGTTCATCTTTAGAATCTAAAATTCGGAGCGGATTTTTCTCTAAACGTCGTTTAGAATCATCGGAAAGCCGGTCTTTTAGGGGCGTAAAATAGTTAACTAGTGCATCATGATAACTTTGACGCACTTGACTATTACCCAAGGTATTAATGTGTAATTCATAATTTTTAACACCAAGTTTAGCCAATAAATCGTTAGCTAGAACAATGGTTTCAACATCAGCTAAAAAATTACTTGAGCCGAAACTTTCAATGCCAATTTGATGAAATTCTCGCTGCCGCCCAGCTTGCGGGCGTTCATAGCGAAAGGTGGACTCAATATAATAAACATTAAATGGCTTAGCCATTTCTGGAGCATAAAGCTTGTCTTCAACATATGCTCGAACAACGCCAGCTGTTCCTTCTGGACGTAAAGCAATGTGACGTCCACCCTTGTCATTGAAATCATACATTTCTTTTTCAACTACATCCGAAGTCTCACCACTTGATCGAGAAAATACCTCATAGTTTTCAAAATTTGGTGTTCTAATTTCTTGATAGTTTGCCTGTTTGAAAAAATCACGCAATATTTGTTCAAGTTTTTCCCATGAACTGGATTGCCCTGGCAATATATCAACTGTTCCTTTAGGTTTTTGCACTCTCATCTAATCATCCTTTTAATCTAAAAAGCGCCCTTGAATTAAATCAAGGGCGCTTCGAATTAGCACGGTACCACCTTTTGCCTGCTGCGATTAACGCTCGCGAAACGTTTATTATCTGTTAAAGGGGTCACAGTTAGCTCATTATCTGTCCTTGCACCATAGATAGACAGTCTCTGAAATAAAATTGCTAAGCTTCATTCTTTGTCATTGATAATTCTTTTTTAGCTTATATTTTTACTAGCAAAAAGTCAACCTGTAGTATCATTTTGCACCAATTTTTACATATCTAATACAATCGTGAACGGACCATCATTTTCTAAATCAACTTTCATATCCGCTCCAAACTGTCCTGTTTCAACCTCTAAGCCCAACTTTTCTAATTCATGATTAAAAGATTGCCATAATTCAGCAGACTTTGGTGGTTTCATGGCTTGAACAAAGCTAGGACGATTTCCCTTTTTGGTATCTGCTAATAGAGTAAATTGACTTACACTAAGAATTTTTCCATTAACATCCTTAATTGCCAAATTAGTCTTACCACTCTCGTCTTCAAAAATACGCATCTTAGAAACTTTGTTTGCAGCTTTTTGAATAATTGCTAAGTCGTCCCCCTCACCTATACCAACTAATAAGAGTAGCCCTTGATTAATCTTACCAACTATTTCCCCAGCTATTTTTACATTGGCCTGGTTAACCCTTTGAATTACAACTCGCATTAATTATCTGCCCTCCTTGTCTCATAAACATCAGGAATGTCTCTTAATTTAGTTAAAATACTGGCTAATTGACTTGAATTGTTCACAGCAACGGTAGCATAAATGTGTGCTATATTATCGTCATTAACTTTACCTGAAAGATTATCAATATTAGGCGTTAGTGCATTTAAGCGGTTGATTACATCACTAAGTAGCTGGGCCCGATTGTAACCAAATATTTCAATATTTGCATTAAATGATTGATTATTATTTGACTCAGTGCCTTCCCAAGAAACTTCTACTAATCGACCTAAACTATCATTATTGTTTACAATATTACGACAGTCATTGCGGTGAATAGTGACACCACGTCCCTTAGTAACATAGCCAACAATTTCATCGCCGGGAACTGGATTGCAACACTTAGCTAAGTGGAGCATCAAATCGTTAATTCCTTGGATAGTAACGCCATCGTTATGTTTTGACTTAAGTGTTGCAGCATCTAAACGACCGTTAACTGACTTGTTAGCAGCTTTTTGACCAGAGTTCAAAATTTCTTCTTCTAGTTGCTTTTGCTTTTTTTTCTCATCTTCACGGCGCAAATCAGATGTTAGGCGGTTAACAATACTAACGGCAGACAAATCGCCAAAACCAACTGCAGCATACATTTCATCAACTGTATGATAATTCAGTTGAACCAAAATTTTTGCAACATGCTCCTTATCCATAAACTCTTTAGGTGAAAGTTCCTGGCTACGAAGCTGTTCAGCAATCATTTGTTCCCCTTGAGCAATACTATGGTCGCGATCAAGATTACGATAATAACGACGAATTTTATTGCGCGCTCTAGAAGTCTTAACCATATCCATCCAATCGCGCGATGGTGTTGCATTGGTTTGGGTCATAATATCAATGACATCGCCATTTTTTAATTTATAATCAAGCGGAACTAGCTTTCCGTTAACTTTAGCTCCAACTGCATGGCTACCAACTTGAGTATGAATTTCATAAGCAAAATCTAAAGTAACTGCTCCCTTAGGCAATTCATATACTTCCCCCTTAGGCGTGAAGACATAAACTCGGTCCGAGAAAATTTCGCTTTTGACACTTTTCATGAATTCACCAGCATCTTGGGTTTCATCCTTTAATTCAAGAATTTCACGTACCATATCTAGTTTTTCATTTGAACTTGTTTGCTCAACCCCATTAAAGTTGCCCTGTTTATATGCCCAATGTGCTGCCACACCATATTCAGCTACATCATGCATATGTTGCGTTCGAATTTGTATTTCTAAAGGTCGCCCACCTGGTCCAATAATCGTTGTATGCAAAGATTGGTAGCCATTAACCTTCGGAACAGCGATATAGTCTTTAAAACGCCCCGGCATTGGCTTCCACTTCGTATGGACAGCTCCTAAAACTGCATAGCAATCTTTAACAGTTTGCACAATTACTCGTACAGCTAAGAGATCATAAATTTCTGCGAAATCTTTATGTTTGTCAACCATTTTTTTATAAATGGAATAAATATGTTTAGGTCGCCCATGAATATCATATTTAATATTTAAGCCGTCTAAACTTGCAGTTAGCGTGTTGATTGTGTCTTGAATATAATTTTCTCGTTCGCTACGCTTAGAATCCATTAAACTTACAATTTGATAATATGCCTTGGGATTTAAGTAGTGAAAACTCATATCTTCTAATTCCCATTTAATTGTTCCAATTCCAAGGCGATCGGCAAGTGGTGCATAGATATCCATTGTTTCAGAGGCAATACGTCTCTGTTTATCAGGGCGTAAATGCTCTAAAGTATGCATATTATGGAGGCGATCTGCTAATTTAACCATAATTACACGTAGATCTTTTGCCATAGCAATTAGCATTTTTCGATGATTTTCTGCCAAAAATTCTTGATGTGATTTATATTCATACTTATTTAGCTTGGTGACTCCATCAACAATAAAGGCTACATCTTTACCAAATTTATCTTTTAAATCATTATTAGTTACTGGAGTATCTTCCACTGTATCATGCAAAAACCCCGCTGCAATCGTGTCGGGATCAAGCCCTAGAGTTGCTAAAGTTCCAGCAACTTGAGTGGGATGAACAATATATGGTTGACCAGAAGCACGTTTTTGATTTTGATGCGCTTTTTGAGCAAAGTCATAGGCCTGCTTAACAAATGCTAATTGCTCCTCATTCATATATTTTTGACACGCATTGATTACTTCATCATATGTCATTTCTACGTATTTAGACATTTTAATCACCTTCAACTATATATTTGCTTATCCATTAAGCCAAAAATTTCAAAAATAAGATAAATTAAACCAAATAATAGATTATAATTTGCATATTTTAATAATACTATCAAACAAAAACATGTTGGTAAAAGAAGTAGCCAATAATGCTTTATATTGATAGTTTTAACCAAATTACCTACGTGATATCCGATGAAGCAATTAATTACAGTGAATAATAGTCCCACTCGCCAAATAACTGAAATTTTCAATAGACTAAAAATAAAAGGTAAAGTAACAACTAAAATACTCCACCAAATTACTGGCATTGGCTTATACTGGTTTATCTTGCGAATAAAAGATATTTGTTTGAACTTATCAATCAATTTAATAATTCCTTACTTAATTTAACTTAATTTCATATTATAACTCTTTTCAATTATCTTTTCGCGTAATTATTAAACCAATCCAGCGATCTTGCTTTAAAGTAAGGATAATTTTAAAACCATTTTGGTCAAGTGAATGGGCTACCTTATCCAATTGCAAATAATCTATTCCTGAAAAAATCACTTTTCCTGCTCGAGTTAAATGTTGATCTAATTGTGGAATTAGTTCAAGTAATATTTCAGCCAAAATATTAGCAACAATAATGTCAAACTTTTCATTAACATCTTGTAGTAAACTTGTTTTTTTAATATCGATATTAGTTAATTTATTCAAAGCAACGTTTTCTTGGGCAGCTGTAATTGCCTGATCAGATATATCAGTTGCCATTACCCTGTTTGCTCCTAAATAGGCAGCTGCAATAGCTAAAATTCCTGAACCAGTCCCGACATCAATAACAGTCTTAGGTTCAACCAACACTTGTTCAAGTCCCATCATTGCTAAACGAGTAGTTTTATGGTTACCGGTACCGAAAGCAAGACCTGGATCGAGTTTAATTAAATGTTGATCACTAAATTTAGCTTGATAGTTTTCCCATTCAGGAACAATGGCTAAGTGGCGTGAAAAATTAACAACATGGTAAAATTTTTGCCAAACACGATTCCAATCGCTATCCTCAATATAGGTATAATCAATTTTATTTAAACCGATGTTTAAACCGTATCCTTTCAATTCGACTAATTTATTTTTATAAGCATTAATTAATTGAACTTGACTTTGATCTGCTGCAAAATAAGCAGCAAATTCCATATCTTGTGGCAAATCAACAATTTCATTTAAATCTACAATAGTAGAATCATGCTTTGTATTTGCATCTTCAAAATCAGAACGTTTACGTGTTTCTGTACCCAAGCAATGAAGAATATCTTGACTAAAAACATTAAGTGCATCTTCTACTTCATGACTGGTTTCAATTTTAATAACTAGTACTTTCATGCTTAAACTCCCTTTTTATTTATCTTTTATCAATGCTATTATTTAAGAAGGTGATTTTTATGGTAAAGAAGAAACGACAAATTGAAAAAACATTGGTTGAAAAAATTTTAGATCAAAATAAAATTTTATACCAGCAAGCCCAATTCCCTACTCATTCAGATTCTGGTGGTATAGCACAAATGGATACTTCTATTCTAAACGAGAATGAACATTTAATCTATAAAACACTTGTCTGTTTAGGAAATAAGACTGGTGTCTTAGTTGGCGTTATTTCGGTAACGGAACATTTAGATATGAAAAAATTAGCTAAAGTATCTGGTAATAAAAAATGCGAACTTTTACCACTAAAAGATTTAGAAAAAACAACTGGTTACGTCCATGGGGCTAATACTCCCATCGGCATCTATTTTAATCATCATTTTCCCATCTATCTAGATAGTAGCATGATGCAAGAAAACAAAATTGCTGTTTCGAGTGGTAAAATCGGGCGTAGTGTGTATCTCAAACCCAGCGATTTAAAAAGAATTACAAATGGAACATTCTGTGACTTAATAAAAAATAAAAATTAACTATCTTATGTATATTTTAAAATTTATAATTTGATAATTTTTTAGCATTTTACCTTTAAATAAACAGCACTTTTGTAATACAATGTAAATTAAAATAAAAGATAGGGATTATAAAATGACATTATTAAGTGATGAACAGCTAGCAAATATTGCTCACGATTATTTTTTGAGCAATTTAAATATTGCAGATATTTCTAAAAAATATGATCTTTCGCGCTACTTAATTGATAAAGCGATTAATGAAGCTCGTGACAAAGGAATTGTTAAAATAAATATATATCAGCGGCCAAAAAGAGCACATAAATTAGAGCAAGAATTTCAAAAATTATTCAATTTAAAAGAAGCTTATATATTAGAAGACTTAGAAACAAAAAATCAAGATAATGAAATGATTGTTCATTATGCTGCTAAGCAAATTCAAAATTATATTAAACCAGCTCATGTAATTGGTCTGAGTTGGGGAACCTTAATTAAAGACATTATTGACAATTTTACTGAGAGTAGTCGTGAAGATTTGACCTTTGTTCAATTAGTTGGTCTAGCAGTCAACACTAGTAAACGAAAAAATCAATTAACCCAGCAAGCAGCTGAAAAATTCAATGCCAAATGTCTAAATATGCCTGCCCCACTTTATACAATAAATTCTAAATTAGTAAAAGAAATTAAAAAGGAACCATATTATGAATATATTGATCAATATTTCAAAAAAATAGATTTAATTTTTGCCAGTATTGGTACTGTTAAATCACTTGAATCTGGGAAATTTTTTATGGACTATTATTCTGATAAATTATTAAAAGATCTTGATTATAGTCAAATTGCTGGTGTGATCTTTGGCAGACCTTATGACATAAATGGCAATTTTTATCAGCCGATTGAATCACATATCTGCGGCATTAGCATGCAAAATATATTACAAATTCCTACTCGTTTCATCGTAGTTAAAAATCGTTTTAAAGATGATGCCCTATTAGGAGCTTTAAGAAGCGGCATAATTACACATCTGGTAACAACTAGTGGTATTGCCCAAAGAGTACTGCAAAAAGCAAACATTAACTAAATGTTTTTTTATATAAATTGCTGATATAATTTTGTAATTCTTGCACAGAATGACGTCTAGAGCGAGCACAATCTTTGGCTGGTCGCTTACATAAAAAACATTTTCTTCCAGAATAGCAAATTTCAGACCTTGATAAGGCCTGTTTTTTATTTTTAACTAAGACATCAGCATCAAATAAACGATTTAGTGGCGCAGAATCTTCAAATTCAATCGCTACTTTTTTAACTTCAATTTTATCTGCAGTTAAAAGATAAAAATTTTCACAACCTGCAGGTTGATTCTGACTTTGCAATAAAACAAAAGGTAATTTATTTTTAGTTAATGCTTGTTCAAGCTCAGAAATTCCTGCATAAAAAATATTTTCTAAATAACTGTTATTTTTTATTGGACCTGGAATATTTAATTTTATATCTAATAAAGTATCATGCGGATATTTTTGAAATATTTCTTGTTGTAGGTATGCTCGTTGATCTTTATTTTTTAAAACTTGATCAATACTTAATTTTTCCCCTTCAATAAAAATTGACTGATTCATTTCTTTCCTTTCAGATATATTCATAGTAAAAATCAACATATTAAATTAGACCGACTTACTTAATATTACTATTTTATTTTAGCTACTAAACAAAAAACCTAACATTTTTGTTAGGTTTTCGCTATATTGATGTTCCCAAATGAATTTTATTAAACATACTTAAATTTGTTAATTGAATTTAACTAAAATCGAAAGCTATTTTTAAAAATTTTTATGGCAAATTTTATTCTTTAACTTGCTTAATAGTATCAATGATTGAACCATCGCGGTATTGGATAAGAGCAACTGTATTGTCAGTATATTCCAGTGCCTTTGGGCTACCAACTTGCTGTTCAGCCATTTTTTGCAATTCTTTAATATCAATAATATTTAGATTTGTTACTTTACTAAAAGCAGCAAGTAAATCTGGCCGCTTTGGATTAATAGCAATTCCGCGTTCCGTTACTAAAACATCAATTGAATCTCCCGGAGTTACAACTGTTGCAACAGCTGGAACTACAGTAGCATTTCGACCACGAACAAGTGGCGCAGTAATAATTGTCATTTTAGCTGAAGCTGCATCTTGATGTCCACCGATTGCTCCACGAATAACTCCGTCAGATCCTGTCATTACATTAACGTTAAAGTCGGTATCAATTTGCAAAGCAGATAAAATTGCAATGTCTAAATTATTGACTACCGCACCTTTATTATGTGGATCAGCATACCAAGACGCATCAATTTCTTGTTGATCTTTATTCTTAGCCATTGATGCAGCAGCACCCTTGTCAAAGTCCTGCACATCCATAACTTTCTTAACTAAACCCTCATCAAGCAAATCGGTAGTTGGTTTAGTAATACCACCTAAGGCAAAAGATGCTGTAATACCATCATTAATCATTGATTGCCGCAAGTAGCGAGTAACAGCTAATGCTGCGCCACCTGATCCAGTCTGGAAAGAAAAGCCTTCTTTGTAGTATGGCGAATTAACAATTACTTGATTAACCATTTGAGCAATTTTTAATTCTTTAGGATCTTTAGTAAAACGAGTTGCACCGGAACCAATTTTATCAGCATCACCAATTTGATCAACCTTGACAACATAATCGACTTGAGTTTGTTTAATTGAAGCTGGTGTATTGGGATAATCAACAATATTGTCAGTTAACAATACTACTTTATTAGCATATTGGGCATCAATTAAAGCATAACCAAGTGAGCCAAAAATAGCGTCTCCCTCTTGACCATTGGCATTACCAGTTGGATCCGCATTTGGCACTCCTAAAAAAGCAACATCAATCTTAATTTCTCCTTCTTCAATGGATCGAGCTCGATTACCGTGTGAACGAAAAATAACTGGTTTTTTCAACCCACCATGAGAAATGAAATCGCCTAAACTGCCACGCATTCCTGAAGAAGTGATATCCGTAATCACTCCTTTTTTAATGGCTTCAATAACCTTATCGTTCATAATTCCGGTCAAAGAGGATGGGGCTAAGGTTAAGTTTTTGTACCCCAATTTAATAATTAAATCCATTACCTTATTAAAAGCAAAATCACCATTTCTAAAATGATGATGAAATGAAATAGTCATTCCATCTTGCACGGTTCTTTTAATTACTTCTTCAAGCGAATTAACGACTTTATCTGCACCAGTCGTAACTCGAACTTTAGGTGCTACCCTGTTTACTTCGGGATTGCCAATATCTACTGTTTCAAAAGGCTTTAAACCCATTTCTGACATTAGATTATCTGGTAAATTACGCTTTACTTTATTTTCCAATATAATTACCCTCTTCGTCAATCAAACTTGATGCCTTAGCTGTCTCAATTACCCGATTAGCTTTTTCAACAACTGGTTTATCGACCATTTTACCGTTCATTGAAATGACGCCGGAGCCTTTAGCCTTAGCTTCACGAATTGCACTCTGAACCGCCATCGCATTTTCAATTTCATCTTTTGTGGGATTGAAAACTTTATTGACCATCTCTATTTGCCGCGGATTAACTAATGATTTTCCATCATAACCTAATTCGTAAATATAATTGGTTTCACGATAAAACCCTTCAGGATCGTTCATATTTGAAAAAACTGTGTCAAAGGCATAAACATCCGCTGCTCGAGCAGCTTGTAAAACCATATTACGGGCAAATTCTAACTCACGTCCATCAGGATAACGACGCGTATGCATGTCCGCTGTATAGTCCTCTCCTGATACGGCTAATCCCATCATTAAAGAAGTTGCTGTAGCAATTTCAGGCGCATTTAATACTCCCTTCGCACTTTCAATTGCGGCCATAACCCCAATTGAATCTTTTTTAATATCATACTCTTCTTCAGCTTGTTCCATATCTTTAACTAGCTTTTGAATCATTGCAGCTGATTCAGTCTTAGGTAGTCGAATTACATCTACACCAGCACGAACCATTGCTTTGACATCTTCTTCATAAAATGGAGTATCTTGACCATTAATCCGAACTACAATCTCGGCTCCACCAAAGTCTACAGTTTTAATAGCATTATAAACTAGCATTCGTGCTGCATCTTTTTCTGTCAAAGAAACAGCATCTTCCAGATCGAGCATGATGGAATCTGCACCATAGATACCAGCATCCTTAATCATTGAAGGGTTGTTACCTGGAACAAACATCATTGTTCGACGTAGACGATTTTTTACATAAGTCATTGATTACAATACCTCCAATTTAGGTTGATCCGAAGTTTCTGTAGCACGTTGGACTGCCGTCAAAGTTCGAGCAGCAATTACACAATCAAGCGCTCCTTTATCAGTAGCTTTAACCTTAGCATTTTGAACACCATATTTTTTTAGGGTAGTAATAATCACTTCTTTAATTTGATCACCATAGGCTTTAATAACTTCTGAATCTAAATCAATTTGAATTCCATTGGTACCCTTAGCAATCATGATTTGAATATCTGATGATTCCAAGGTGCCTGCTACACCAATTGTTTTAATTTCCATTAATATTTATTCCTTCCTTAATTCTAGCTTGTAGGACTTCTTTTTGACGATAAATAAATTGCATTGTTTGCGGTGGTACAAAGTTTGAAATGGCTGTCAAATTATCTTCCTTAATTAATTGTCGCACACGGGTTGCAGTTATTACTTTTCCGTTAATCTGAAATCGATTAACAATTCTAACATCTACTAAGGGACTTAGCTTATTTGTTAAGCTTTGGTTATAAAAGTTAGTTGTTCTTGAGAATGGTTCCGTCCCTAAGTAACGGCGCTTAATTGCTAACTGAGGTGCAATAAAATTTTTAAAAACTAAAGCATCAATATCTGTTTGGGTTGTAATTAAATCAGCCGAAGATTTTAAAAAGTATGCGGGGAAAGTTGATTGTGAAACCATATAATCACCACCGCTTACTACTAAAACATTTTTCAAATCGCTAGTTCCGCTTTTGACCAACTGCATTCGTTCTTTTGTTTTAAACAAGGAAAGATCAGTCGCTACAACAAATACATAAACTAAGTCATTTTCTTGACTAGCCAGCTGAACTAACTTTCTATGTCCCAAAGTAAATGGGTTGGCATTCATGACAATTGCTGCCACTTGTTTATTAGATTGATCTTCAATTTTAGGTATTGCAGTTATAAAGTCGTTGATATCTGGAGTACCACTTTCTAAAAAGGCAGCATGTTCAGTATGTGCTAATTCGGAAAAACCTAAATGTGAAAAACTAGTAGCATATTTTGCTTTTGTAAATACAAAACTATGAAATACTTTCTGATCAAATAAGTAGTGCTGCAAGGCAGTTACCATCTGATTAAAGCGTGCACCGGGGACGGCGTCTTGATTACACACCGCAATATACTTTAAAACATTGTTTGCAATGCTACCCGTGCCAACCAGCTGACCATTTTCATCAATTAGGGCTAAAGTATGATCAATTGCCGCTATTTCAAGCAGGCCAAAATCAGTTATACCCATTTTTAACAAAAAATTTTGCCATTTTTTCTTTGTCGCTGGATTATTCAAATATAAATCCACTACTTTATCCATTAAGTCACTTCCTTTTCAACCAAAAAATTAAGTACTTCTTCATACATAACATTGGGTTGCTCAGCTTGAATAATGTGTCCACATTCAGGAATAATTTTAGCGCTAATTTGAGAATTGAGTTCAGTCATTTTATAAGCAAAATGATAATTAAAGAAAGGGGAATTTTTTCCAGCTAAAACTAACATTGGAATTTTCAAATTAACTAACACATCGCGCCAATCTTGTTCCGCATGATTAATTCGACACAAATAATTACTTTTTGGAAAATAAGGATATTTTTGTGCAAAATGATGTGCTTTTTCAAACATCACATCGTCTATTTGAGCATAAATACCACTACCAAAATCAAGCTTTAAGTAATCAGGAAAGTTAGCCCATGTTAAATCTTTAAAACCAAACTTCCAAGTTGAATCATTAATCATCTTGGGTGGCTGGTCTAAATCAATTAGTGCATTTAATCTATCAGAACCATAGATAGAAATATACGCCCAGAAATTGGCAGCTCCCATTGAATTGCCAATGCCAATAATATGGGATAAATCTAACTTTTGAATTAACTCAGCTAAATCTGCTGCATGCCGACTAATTCGTTGCCCTTGAAAAGTTCTTGCAGACTTACCTTGATTACGTGGATCAATAATAATAATTCTAAATTTTGACTGAAACCGTTCCAATGCTTTTTCCCAAAGTAAAGCAGATCCACCGATACCTGGAATAGCTAATAATGGTTGTTTATCTGCTTGAGTATCATAATAATGAATTCTTATACCATCATTGGTTATTAAATCTGCTTGATGAATCATCTACCACATTCCAATCATTTTCATCCAAAGTGTCCCAATTCCACCAAAAATAACCAAATAAATAATGCCTAGAATAAAGTTATACTTCCACCATTCACCTTGCTTAATATAGCCAGTAGTAGCTAAAATCGAAGCGGGACCGTTGGCATAGTGAGTAGTCGACGCATTAATTGCACCAGTAAATGCTAGTAACATTGCAGCTAAGGCCAACGGAGTACCAGTTGCAACAGCTACTGACAAAAACGGTAAGTATAAAGCAGTCATATGGGCAGTACCACTAGCAAAGAAGTAATGCGTATAAAACATTAATACAATTAAAATGGCTAAGACAATACCCCAACTAATGCCATGCAATCCACTTTGAATAGTTTTAGAGAACCAGTCAATAAAGCCAAATGAAATCAACTTACTAGCCATAAAAACCAATATTGAAAGCCAAATTAAAATATTCCATGCTCCAGTTTGATTTAAAGCATCTTTCATTGTCAAAACACCGGTTAAAAGCAGTAATCCGACTGCTAAAAAAGCAATGAAAGTTGAATCTAATTGGGGAATATCAAAAATTCCAGATAAAACCCATAAAATAATAGCCAGTAAAAAAACAATTGACATAATTTTCTCAGGCTTAGTAATCGCTCCCATTTTTTGCAAACGATCGTCAGCCCATTTTTTGGCGTTAGGCGTTTCTTTAACTTCTGGTGGGAAAATTTTATAGATAACTATCGGAATTACAGCAGTGGCAATTAATACTGGAACAATAGCTGCTGTGAACCAGCCAATCCAAGTCATCGTATAACCTTTTTGCGACGCCATCTGTGAAGCCACCATATTAGGCGCCGCACCGGTAATGAACAACGCAGTTGATAAGATGTTGGCATGAAAAGCGGTAAAACTTAAATAAGCTCCGATTTTCTTACGAGAAGAATCATTAGGTAGAGAATCATAATCTTTAGAGATTGATTCGGTAACTGGCCAGACTACTCCACCAGTTCGTGCACTATTGGAAGGGATTAATGCCCCAAGAATTAATTCTAAAACAGTTATTGCATATCCGATACCGATTGAGCGCTTACCAAAGCGTCGAATCATCCAATAAGCAATCCGATTCCCTAACCCCGTCTTACTAATACCATATGCCATAATAAAAGCCATCGCAATTAGCCAAGAAGCTGAATTACTAAATGCACTCAATATTCCGGAAGTAACCGCTCCTGTTTTAGGATTTACTTCATCTTTAATTGGGGCTAAACCAGCCAAAACAGTTACAATCAAGCCCAATAATGTTGTACCCCCAATTGGTAAGGGCTTAGTAATACAACCTATAATTGTCGCCACAAAAACGGCAAACATTTCCCAAGCTTGAACAGACAATCCAGCTGGCCTTAGTGGCGTGCAGCACCACAGAGCAATACCAATTATTAGTGGCAAAATAAAACCTTTATAATTTACTTTTTCTAACGTCTTCATCATTATTCCCTTTTAGTTACGGGCGATAAATATCGTCAATAATTTTATAATCTTTATTCTTTAATTTTTCATCAAGCCAATCTATATTTCCGGTGCCATTATGAAAGCTAGCAGCCTTGGCCTCATCTTCTTGATGAAATTTTTCTACTATAGGTAAAAGTTCTGCTGCTTTTTCGCGAGCAATCTTAACAACACCATCTGCATCCCCTAGCATTAAGTCACCCGGATTAACACTAATATTTCCACAAGAAATTGGAACATTTATTTCGCCTGGGCCCTCTTTATATGGTCCATTTGGTGTTGTACTAACGGCATAAATAGGCAAGTCCCAATTGCGCAAACTATCAATGTCACGTATTGGTCCGTCGACAACAACTCCTGCTACATGTCTTTGGTCACGTAGCCAAGTCATCATTACTTCGCCAATAACAGCTCGAGTATTATCGCCTTCATTATCAATCACAATAATGTCACCTTCATGACAATATTTTAAAGCGGCGTAAATTGTCAAATTATCTCCAGGACGATTATGAACTGTAAAAGCTGGCCCACACATTTCCGCTTTAGGCTTAGACATTAATTTGATTCGCGGAGCCATTGCTCCTCTTCGATTCATACAATCTGCTACATTAGATGATGGTAATTTTTTATATTTTTCAATGAGATTTTTGTCCGGTAGCTCTCTTTTCAAAAATATTCTTTTTCCAACTTGCATACTTATGCCTTCTTTATGCTTAATCTACCTTAATATCGACCAAAATTTCATGCATTTTATCAGCCGAATTAATCATTTTCTTAATTTCGCGATCTGACAAATTTGCTTCAATTACGTGACTAATTCCTGAACCGTCAATTGCAGTTGGCGTTCCTAAATATAATTCATGTTGGATGCCATATTCACCGTTAATTGGTGCTGACAATGGTAAAACAATTGCATGGTTATCTAAAATTGCACTAACAATTTGAGCCAACATCATGGCAATTCCATAGAAAGTAGCGCCCTTATTTTCAATGATTTTGCCACCCTTTTGCCGAATATCAGTTTCAATTTCGCTTAAAACTTGATCATTTATTGCACTGTACTGGCGTAAAGACTTGCCCGCTACCGTTGATTCATCAAAGTTTTCAAATGATGTGTCTCCGTGTTCACCAAGCACCATTGAATTAACACTAGCGATGGGAACACTTAATTTTTGGGCCAACTCTACTTGTAAACGAGCTGAGTCAAGTGAAGTTCCCGTTCCAATAACTTTATTTTTCGGAAAACCAGATAATTTTTGGGTTAAAGTGGTCAAAATGTCTACCGGGTTAGCCGACACAACAAAAATTCCATTAAAGCCAGAAGCTACAACCGGTTCAATGATGCTCTTTAAAATAGCAGCATTCTTATTAACAAGATCTAATCTAGTCTCGCCAGGTTTGCGGGGAATTCCTGCAGTAATTACAACGACATCTGCATCTTTTGCATCAGAATATTCTCCAGGATGAATATTACAGTCACCAACAAAGGGGGTAATATCTTCAAGATCCATAGAATCGCCAACTGGACGTTCTTTAACAACATCGGCAATAATTAATTCATTAACATGTGTCTGTTGTAGTAAGTCATTGGCAAAAGTTGACCCAACTGCCCCATCACCAACGAGTAACACTTTTCTATTCATAGTTGTTTCCTTTCAATTTATGAAAAAATGTAATCCTTTACATATTTAATTATAGAATTGAATTATTCTATTTGCAATATTCAAAATAAATTATTTAAATTTAAATTTTTTAAAATTTAAAAATATTTTTAAAACTTAGATAAATAAAAAAGTTAATTACTTAGTTTACTTAAACCCAGCAATTAACTTTTATTCTTTATTTTTTATTGCGGACAAATTTAGTCATCTGCATTCCTGCTTGACGTCCAAATACGACTGTTTCCGCGACAGAGTTTCCCCCAATTCGGTTATTGCCATGAAGGCCACCAGAAACTTCACCAGCAGCATATAAACCATTAATCACATTTCCATTAGTATCCAAAACTTCAGTCTTAGAATTAATATGGATTCCACCCATTGTATAGTGAATAGCTGGATTAATATGAATGGCAAAAAATGGGCCCTGATTAATCGCGCGCTCCATGCCGGTTGTTCTACTATATTCTTTGTCGACTTTGCTATCTACAGCTGTATTCCAAGTTTTAACAGTTGCTTCTAAATTAGAACTAGCAACACCAATTGCTTGAGCAAGATCAGTTAAACTTGTACCGTGTTCAACTAAGCCAATATGATCATAAAACTCTACCGCGGTAAAATTATTGCGAATACTTTGATCAAAAATCAGGTAAGCACCATTTTCATTCAAAGCTGTAATAGCATTAGAAACAATTTTTCGCGTATCCATTTCATTAACAAATCGCTTACCCGATTTATTGACTAAAATTGCACCCTCACCACGTAGGCCTTCACCAATTAAATACACGTGATCAGTGTCAGTTTGAGCTGTAGGATGAACCTGAATAAGATCCATCTGTTCCAATTGGGCATCAACCTGATTAGCTAGTTTTAGTCCATCTCCAGTTGCGCCTGGTTGGTTTGTTGTCTTGTAATCAACTAAATCTGGGCGGTATTTTTTAATTAATTCCTTTGAAGAACCAAAACCACCAGAAGCAAGTAAAACTGCCTTAGTTTTAACAGTCTTAACCCCATCTGCAGTTTTAATTTCAACGCTATCCACATTTTTATTTTTATCTTGTAATAATTTTATTACCTCAGCATTATTGAACACTGGAATTTTTGCTTGTTGAACTTGTTTTAAGGCATTAGTAATTAAATAATTACCGACTGGTGCCATTGATGCCGGGCGATGAGCTCTTTTTTTACTCATTCCACCAGTAATAGTTAAGTTAGTTAGCTCAATTCCATGGTTTAAAAGCCAGTCAATAGCTGCTGCTGAATGATCGACAAAATAACGCAATAACTCTTGATCATTCATAAGGCCGCCGCCTTTAAGCGTTTCTTGATAGAAATCTTCTTTATCGTCAATAATTCCTTCAGCTAGTTGAACTAAGCTCTCAGATGCATTCATACCTGAAGAAGCGCGCATTGTATTACCACCTAAAGCAGTATTTTTCTCAAAAACTGCAACTTGCAAGCCTAATTCATGGGCTTGAATGGCTGCAGTTAACCCGGCACCACCAGTACCGACAATAACTGCGTCATAATAATTAGCGATTTCAGTACTTTGATTAGGGGTAAAGACAAATTTTGCCATTTAAATTATTCTCCTCTTGTATTTCACTAGTCTTCTGGTTTAGTACGATCAATGTTAGTCATTTGCATGTAATCCATCCATTCATCATACTGCTTTTCTGAAACTTTACCACTCTTAAGGGTAGCTTCTTTTAGAGTAATACCCTCTTGATCAGCTGCCTGTGCAATTTTAGCGGCAGAATGATAACCAATGTGGGGGGATAAAGCTGTAACGGTCATTAATGAATTTTCCAGTAATTCATCCATCTTTTCCGAATTTACAGTCAAGCCAGCAATCATCTTATCAGCAAAACCAGTAATTGTTCCTGTCAAAATATCACAACTATCCAGAAAAGCGGCGATCATCACTGTTTTGTAAACGTTCATCTCAAAATTACCTTGTGCGGCAGTGAAGGTAATCGTAGTATCATTACCAAAAACTTTAGCAGCCGCCATCGTAACTGCCTCTGCTTGAGTAGGATTAACCTTACCGGGCATGATTGATGAACCAGGTTCATTAGCGGGAATATTTAGTTCGTGATATCCAGCGCGCGGACCTGATGCCAAGAAACGAATATCTTGTGCAATTTTAAACATGTCGTCGGCCAAAGTCTTAAGGGCCCCATGAACCACTGCAATACCAGAATGATGTGCCAACCCCCAAAACTTATTTGTTTCAACTTTGAATTCATGCCCATAAATTTTAGATAACTTAGTAGCAATTTTTTCAGTCATGCCTGCTGCTGCATTCAAGCCAGTGCCTACAGCAGTACCGCCGATTGCTAATTCGTAAAGTGTGGGCTTCAATTTCTGAATATAAGTCAGATCATGCTTTAATGCAGAAATATAACCCGATACTTCTTGACCAAAAGTGATTGGAGTTGCATCTTGCAAGTGAGTACGTCCTACTTTAACTGTCTGCCAGTATTTGTCTTGCTTAATTTTTAATTCAGCAATTAAATGTTGCACAGCCGGCTCCAACTTATCAAGGGCCTCAACTGCCACAATATTCATAGCTGTTGGGAAAGTATCATTTGATGACTGGCCGCGATTTACGTCATCGTTGGGTAGAATATTTAAACCAGGATGTAATTTATTAGCTAAATTAGCTACAACCTCATTTACATTCATATTACTCTGAGTGCCTGACCCAGTTTGCAAAACGTGCAATGGAAAATCTTTACGTAAATCAGTGTCATTCAAGGCAAGCAATTGATTGATTGCTTCTTCAATTGCTTCACCTTTTTCTTTTGGCTCATCACCAACTTCAACATTTGACTCTACAGCGGCTTTTTTCAAATTTAAAAAAGCACGGATAATCGCTAAGGGCATTAATTCCCCACTTGGAAAGTTGTGGCGGCTTCTTTCAGTTTGTGGCCCCCATAAAGCATCTTGAGGAATTTTAACTGGTCCAATTGTGTCACTTTCAATACGATATTCTGCTTCGCTCATTGTAATTCTCCTTACTATTAAAAATTATCATGACTTATCTTCATGAATATCATACCTGTTATATTTTTTATTTCAATATTTAAAAATAATTGCTATTTATTTAAATTTTTAAAAATTCAGCATTGATTGCAACAATAACTGTTGACAGTGACATTAAAATTGCGCCTACCGCTGGCGGTAAAACTAAGCCCCATGGTGCTAAAATTCCAGCAGCTAAGGGTAAGGCAATGATATTATAACCTGCGCCCCACCAGAGATTTTGAATTGTTTTGGTTTGCGTTTTCTGCGCTAAGTCCAAGAAACTAATGATTGCTTCTGGCTCACTATTGACTAAAATCACATCAGCAGAATCAACCGCAACATCAGTCCCAGTCCCAATCGCTACTCCAATATCAGCCTTAGCTAAACTAGGAGCATCATTGATGCCATCGCCCACCATCATAACCTTATTACCTGCAGATTGTAGTTTTTTAACTACCTTTTCTTTATCTTGAGGCAAAAGTTCAGCATAAACTTGATCAATTCCAAGTTGAAGAGCTATATTATCAGCTACTTTTTGATTGTCACCAGTTAGCATTACGGGGGTGATTTGACGTTCTTTAATTTGCTTAATTAAAGTAAAAGCTGATGCTTTAATCTGATCCCCCACTGCTATATAACCTAAAAGTTGACTATCTTGTATAAGATAACTAATTGTATCTTTATCAGCTGCTAGCTTAGGGAAATTACTGACTTGTTTGCGTGCTGCTTTTTCATTAACTAGTTGATAAGTGTGCTGCTCAATAGTTCCACTGACGCCTGCACCTGTCATGTTCTGACTATTAGTTAATGGCAGTAGGTTTATCTTTTTAGATTGAGCATAATGTAAAATACTTTGAGCTAAAGGATGAGTTGAATCCTGTTCTAGCGATGCCATAATGGTCAAGACTTGGTTAGAATCAAGTTTATTAGTTAAACTAGCATAGTGCCGAACTTGAAACTTTCCTTGAGTTAATGTTCCCGTTTTATCTAGCAATAAATAATTAATTTGGGAACTTAAACTTATTGCATTATGATTGCGAATAAGTAGACCATGTTTAGCACCAAGAGCAGTACTCTTAGCATTTACCAATGGGATAGCCAGTCCCAAGGCATGTGGACAGGCAATTACTAACACGGTCACCATCCGCTCTAATCCACTAGCGATTCCTTGAAAACTAGTCCAAACAATCAAAGCCAAAAGTCCAATTATTAATGCAGCATAAAATAACCAACCTGAAACTTGATCTGCCTTAGTCTGCAATTTCGATTTATCTGCCTGTGAAGACTGAACTAACTTATTGACACTAGCCAGAAAACCAGAATTAGCCGTCTGGGTAACTTTGATAGTCAGCGTACCTGAGCCATTGATTGAACCACCAATTACCCGCTGCCCCTTTTGCTTGGTGATTTGCCTTGCTTCACCGGTAACTAAAGACTCATCAGCAGTACTCGAACCACTGATAATTATGCCATCTAAAGGAATACTTTCACCAGGTTTTACAATAACAGTTGCTTGCTTTTGAACATCGTTAATCTTGATTTCTTCAATTTGATTGTTTATTTGTACATGTACTTTATCTGGCAATAATTTTGCCAAGTCATGAACTGAACTACTAGCCTTCATCACAGAAGTCATTTCAATCCAATGACCTAAGAGCATAATCAAAATCAAAGTTGCTAATTCCCAAAAAAAGTCCATTACCTTCATTTGACTGTGTACCAAATTATTTTGAATAAAGGCGTATACGCTATAAAGATACGCAGTGACAATCCCTAAGGAAATTAGCGTCATCATCTCTGGCTTTTTTTGCTTTAATTCCGCATAAGCTCCTCGTAAAAATATTTCTCCCCCATACCAAAATAAAATAGTAGCAAAAATAACCACTAGCCAATCTGAACCCGGAAAAGAGAATTGAAATGGCAACTTAAATCCCATTGCTGGCGATAACAATAAAATTGGTAGTGCTAAAATAAAAGACCACCAAAATTTTTGCTTTAAATTTCCCATCTGCATCATCTGACCACCATGCATCATCATCTTATGGTCACTCATCGCTTGCTGAGAATCATTTTTCATTTGCATGTTATCTTTTTGATCTGCTTGCTTTAGGTGCTGTTCATGCCCCATATCCATATTTTTCATATTTGTGTCCTATCCTTTTTGATCAATCCTATCTATAACTAGTTACCTTTAATTTACGTTGCTTGGTAAATGTTGTCAAAGAAGAGGCTCAAATTATAAAAATGTTATTTTTTAGTTTTACCTATTTTGCGTAATTGTCAGGATATAATTTTAATTACGTCTAGATTTGTTTATTAACAATCATATGTGCAAGAAAAATAAGCCAAATAAAAAAGATGAAATATTTTCATCTTTAAATTAATATCTATTTTTGCTAATTTTAAATTTAATTTATGCTATCTGATAGCCTAATCATTTAATCACTATTTTTGTACCATGAACTTGATTAACTCCCAGTAATTGCGCTACTTGATTACAGTTATCAACGGTAATTCCTCCTCCTGGCAAAATCGTTATTTGCCCCTTTGACCAAGTAATCAATTCGCTCAAATGGGCAAGATGAGTTTCAATTGGCTCCGTTAGTGGTCCACCGTGAGTTAAAATCCTTTTCACACCATGATTTGCCAACCAATCTAAGCTTGAATGTTGCTGTGCCAATTGTAGTTGGTCAAATGCCATATGCATAACCACTTCTAAATTCAGTTCCTGAGCTAAAGTAATTAATTTTTGCATCTGTTCGCAATTAAGTACCCCTGACTCTTTCAAACAACCAAAGGTGACCGCATCAGCATCTAACAAGGCAGCTAGTTGCAAATCATTAATCATTATATTTAACTCCGTTTCATTATAGACAAAATCACCACTACGTGGTCTAATCATAACTACAACTGCTACGCCATGTTGGTGCGCATATAATATTGCTTGTTTCATCACACCAAATGATGGTGTAAGTCCACCTTGAGCTAAATCACTGTTAAGTTCAATTCTTGTTGCACCAGCAGCAATCATTTGGGGAATAGCAGTAAAATTTTCAACGCAAGCTTCTTTTAGCATAATTAATCCTTTCAGTTTAGCCTCATTAGATAGGTGAATTTCTCCTAACCTATGAGTGATTAGTTACTTACTCATTAGTTTTATAATTTTTTATTTTAGTATATTAAGTTAAATAAGGCTATTTTTCTGATAAAAAATCTCTAACAAATGTAGTGCAACGAAAAGGTTAGACATTTTATTATTTATCTATCTTGATAATCCGCTAAATTAATTACCTGATCATACTTGTCTAAATCAGCAATTTGATAATGATGAATTACCTCTACGAAGGTTAAATTTGAATGCAATAATATCTGATGAATTGCGGCTGAAGTCGCTTGATCAAGTGAAGCATTGATTTCATCAAGTAATAAAATTGGACGTTTCGATAAAATTGCTCTTGCTAATTCAATTCTCGCTAACTGTCCACCAGATAGCTTGTCGGCATTATCCCCTAATTGATAATAATTTAAATAATCAAATAGCGGATTTTTACCCTGGTACAATTAAGGATAGTCAAGTACAATTTGGTGCTAATTTAGCAAGTGTCGCTTTTCAAGAAGGTGATGCTAACAGTGATAGAGATTATGTATTAGATCATATCGTTGGTAAAGGTAATCATGATAATTGCTTTGAATCTGATGAAAGATATACCGGTTCTCCAGATGGTCTTATTGAATTTGAAAAAGAGTGCTTAAAATTTCAATTAGCACGCAAAGGTAAAACATTTTCAGATTTTAAAGGCTATAAGATTGGTGCTTATGTAGTACCGCAAAGTAAAAATGAATTTGAAAGTAGACAATATGGGGAGGTTTTAGTAGTCCTAGTTCCACCGAAGGCAAAACTGCCTGCAGTACCTCCTAAACATATTTTTAGCGTAAATGATGTAAATTAAAATTAAAAGATCAATTCTAAGTTTCGTTAGAATTGATTTTTTTAGTGTATAAGCTATTTTTTAAGATTATTTAAAAAGCAACGGTTACCAAATCTACCCAATACCTTCTTTCATTAACTTTAAGCTCTACTCTTACAGTAGACTCACAGTTGGCATAAACAGAAGTCAATTACATTGTAAATGATAGATATATTTTGCTTCTAGTTTTATCCTTAAAAACATAGCCACTGAATAAAGCAATACTTACTTCATTACGGTTGCTAGTAGTTTCAATTAGATGATGTAATGCTGAGGGGACGATTCTAAGGAGCTTTTTATTAACTTACATTGATAACTATTCTTAGAATCGCGATTCTATATTTAAAGCAAAAATTTTATTAAGCGAATACAAAGCTGTGAGAAATCACATGCTAGTTACAAGATTTATTTCTCACAAAAAAGGGCGCTTTACCTGCGTCCTTCATTCTTTTCTTTATACCTAGCAATATTCATTTTCAAAATTGAAACTGCCATAAGTAACTGCTAACTTCAAGATTTCACATCTGCTGAATATTGAACCTAAAAATATTTAGCAACTATTGCTCCTATATCAGATAAAGATTGTCTTTCACCAATGAGTTTATTATATATACGGCTTAAATTTTCTTGTATGACAAAAGTTGAGCCGCTTTCCAAGTCGAAGTAACCTTATCACTTAAGGGCTTAATTATTCCAAACCAGTTACAACTACCCTATTCAATTATTTTTCACTACCCATTCACTTACGTAGTTAGCTATTTTTTCCAAATATTCATTTCTTTTGTTCATACTACTATGATCAATATTACCAAAATTTTTCCATACTCGATTTTTAAATTTAAGCTGCTTAAGTGTACTATTAATAAAAACTTTTTTAATAGCATTGCCACAAAACATCTTCAAATAAAATGTCGGAGAAGTTGAGGTTGTAAGAACTAACGTCTTTTTTATATTGTTAAGGTTTCCTATTAACCCAGTACTGCCTACATTGTAAGCAAAGTCCTTCTTCATTACTTTATCTATGAAGCCTTTTATAATAGCTGGCGTATCATTCCACCATATTGGAAAAATAAATATAACTTTATCTGTATTTTTGATAATCTTCTGGTACTTACTAACTAAAGGATCAATTGTTTTTCCAACACTAAATAAAGATAACTCTTTAGCAGAATATGTTGGATCAAATTTATCATTATATAAATCTATAATTGTATAATCTTCTTTATTATCTCTCATCGCTTTTATAACTTTATTAAGTATTGCATGGTTAAAGCTTTTTGTGTAAGGATGTGCGTATATTATTGTTGTTGTCATTACTTTATCTCTCTTGTCTTAAATTTATTGATAATATGTAAAATATTTTTTAGTATGCATACTAGAGACAAAAAATATAATTCTTGCCTCACTCTTAAGCCATCCCTTAAAAAGTTCATTTACTTCGCCATACAATAGCAGCAATTCAAACTTGATATCTGTCGTATTAAAATTATGTCTTCTTTTATTATCTAGAACTTCCTTCTGAAGTTTTTGGTATCAATTATCATTTTTTCCCCCTAAATTAATAACTTGGTCATACCTGGAAATTTCTTGTTCGCTTAATTCATGAGCTATTTGTATAAAGCCTCTATTTATAAAAAATAAATAAGTTCTAACCTTACTAGAAGTAGCTTCATCTAATAGCAAAAACTTGTTAGTTAACAATAAAGCCCTTGCTAAAGCTATTCGCTACTTTTTATCAAATT
Source organism: Lactobacillus sp. ESL0237 (assembly GCF_003692985.1). Taxonomy (NCBI): domain Bacteria; kingdom Bacillati; phylum Bacillota; class Bacilli; order Lactobacillales; family Lactobacillaceae; genus Lactobacillus; species Lactobacillus sp. ESL0237. Next base: position 228,783 of record NZ_REHE01000007.1, read on the forward strand.
TATTATAAATGACTAGTTTTTTAATTTCTATTATTTCAATCGAATACTTTATTTTATATATGTCAACATTATTATTTAAAGTAATATTATCAACCGCAGTACCAGGAAATAAAGGTTAATTTAAATCAATATAAATAAATAATATTTTATTTTTTAACTTAAAATATTTAACCCTTTACAAGATATACCATATTGGTCAAATATTGCCTTTAATAACGGTGCCTTCCCTATTCCTGCGCCTACAAATGATAATACGCATCTAATATCCGGCTTCCCAAACTCAAGAGCCTTATTTGTTTAACCATTTTTTCATAAACTCCCCCTTTCTATTTGAATATTTAGTCATAAAAAAAGCGCTCCTAATAGTTAAATTAATGTCTAACTATTATGGAGTACTTCAAAGGCTGAAATTTTTCAATTAATTACCACATACCAATAACTTTAGTCCATAAAAGACCGCCGCCAAGCCAGATAATGTTAAGAATTATTCCGATAATTGCACTAAGCCGCCACCAGTCTTTATTTGAAACATAACCAGTTGATGATAAGAGTGCAGCCGGACCAGCGGAATAACTGGTAGTTGACAAGTATAATGACCCATCTAGCGCCAACATTAATGCGGCCATAATTGGAGGTACACCAGCACCGATCGCAATTGAAAGAAAGCCAGCATATAAGGCTGAAATTTGAGTGGAAACACTAGGAAATAAATAATGTAAATAGAAATAAGCTAAATACAAAATTACTAAAACCCAGACCCAATTCATACCATTTAACATGCTTCCCAAAGTTTTTGAGAACCATGGGAAAAAGCCAAGTTGCATTAATTTTTGTGACATTAACATAATAATTGAAAGCCAAGTCAAAATATTCCATGCAAAGCTTTGACCAAGAATGTCTTTAACATTAATAACACCACAAATTAATAATAAAGCCACGGCAATAAAACTAACTAAAGTAGCATCAATACCAAATTTAGGCCCGATTAACCAAAGCGCTACTGCTAAAATAAAAACTATAGCCATAATTTTTTCAGCTAAGGTCATTTTGCCTAGTTCTTTTAACTTATTATCTGCCCAAGCATGCGCATTAGGAGTTTCTTTGATTTTGGGCGGATAAATTTTATACAAAACAAACGGGATAACCAATAAAGAAATGATTCCTGGTACAATTGCTGCTAAGAACCATTGCATCCAAGAAATCTCAATATTTTGCGTTTTCGCAATTCCTAAAGCTACCATGTTCCCGGCCAATCCAGTCAGAAACATCGTTGACGTAACAATATTAACTTCATATTCATTAAAAACCAAGTAAGATCCCATATCTGCTTGGGTTCCCTTTTTAGGATCTGATCCCATCTCTTTAGAAAGGTTGTCAATAATTGGATACATAATACCATTGACTCTAGCATTATTACTTGGAATTCCAATGGCGAGCACTGTTTCAACCATGGATAAGGCATAAGCCAAACCTAATGTTCGCTTACCAAAAGTTTTAACAAAGAAATAAGCAATTCTTTTTCCTAAACCTGATTTAATAAAACCAGCTGCCATGAACATACACATTGCTACCATCCATGCAGTTGAATTCCCAAAGCCAGCAGTGACTTCTTCCATTTTAAAAATACCGGTTAAGGTGGCAATTACAATAGCAATAATTGTAGTAGCCATCATAGGCAATGGCTTAGTGATGCACGCCACAATCGTTGCAATAAAAATTGCAAACAAGTGCCATGCCTGAATATTAATAGCTGTTGGTCTGATAGGCGTTAAAAGCCATAACCCTAAGCCTAATACAAGTGGTAAAATCCACTTTTTCCATTCAAATTTATCTAACATTTTCTCTACTTTCTATTTAAAATTAGCGTATTATCAAGTATAAATTAATGCTTTTGCATATTATTAATTGCTTGCTTAACTGCCTCTTTAAAGGCAGCACTAGTCGTACTTGCGCCACTGACTACATCAACATCAGTTGTTTGCTTCTCTAGCATTTCCTTAGTCAATACTGGAATCGCTTTACCACCCAGCGAAGGTGTTTCTTTCTGTTGCAAAGTTTCAATCTGGGTCAGCTGCTTACCATTAGCTGTAACTCTAACCACTATTGGTACATCATTAATCCCGTTTTCACTAATACCAATGCCTTGATTTTCGCCAGCTTCATAATCAGTTGCCAAAGCATGGGCATCGGATTTGAGCTCAGGATTTGCTGAAGCGCCAGTAACCACATCAACTGCAGGTAGCTTACGCTTTACTAAAGCAGCATTTTCACCAGCAATCTTGCCTGAAATTAATAAATCCGCAATGCTATTCGCACCAACATACTTGGTCGCAAATATGTCGCCAAGTTCACCCGCTTCATATAAGTGGGGTATTACGTTATTTTGCAAGTCAAGCACTTCACATTTTTCATTTCGCCGTGCTCCACCATGAGTATGTAGAATATTATGTCTAATTGGAATTGCATAATATGGTCCTGCACCAAAAGCACGCATCGTTTCAAGCTGACGATTGAGGAACATATCACGTTTTTGTTTTTCAACCAGATAATTAAAATCGGCAACTGCTTCAGTTAGTTTAGGGGCAGCAATCTTTTCCGCTAATTCTGTAAGCGAATCTGCTTTGACTGCATACGAAATTAATTGCTTAATCTGATCAGCTTGAGCTGAATCATCATTGGCTAACTGATGATATTGTTTTTCATCCATTACAATGTGCGGATGATTCTGATTAGGAAGCATAATCCAGTTGCCATGATTATACTTGTAACCATGACGATCTTCTTCGTCTTCACGGTAATAACGAGTACCATCATCACCGGCAACAAAAATGCTCCCATTAAACAAGCTCTTCCAATTAATCATATACGCAAATTTTTCACGTGGCTTACCTTCATTTAAGGAAAAACCATGTGAATCGTAATTAGACATATGCCATAATCTTGCTCCAGCTTCAATTGCTAAATCGATTCCTTTACCCTGATTATAAAGTGTACCAATTGGCGCTAATGATCCTTGGCCCAAAAAAGTTTGCACCATATCTTGGTTATTCTCAAAGCCACCACAAGCTAAAACAACCCCGTTGCGAGCTGCAACATTACGCTTGATTGCGTTGTGTTTAATTTGTACTCCTAAAATAGTCTTAGTTTCTGGATCCTGAATCAAATGCTCTGCTGGACTTGAGAACCAAATATCTATTTGATCAAGACGTTCATATACTTTTTTACGTAATAATTTCCAAAATCCACCATTATACATTCCTGTAGTCATACTTTGCGAACGCATAGTTTCAGCATGATTATATTCAGGATATTCACCTTTAGGTCGGCGTCCTGTATATTGAGCTTCAATATCAAAGTATTTTTTAGCATATTCCTTCATTTGCAAAACATTGTTTACAAAAGTATCCAAGTCTTTAGGATCATACTTAAAAGGATAATAAGTTTGCTTATAATATTCGCGCAAGTCATCGAAGTTATCACTCCATGCAAAAGCCCCACCTGCATAACGGGTATTGCCTCCTTCATGACCTTCTGGAGCAGCATCAATTAATAGAACTTTAGCCTTATTATCTGCAGCAAATCTTGCAGCTCCAGCCCCAGCTCCACCAAAACCTACGACAATTACATCATAGACTGCATCCCATTTTTGAGTTGAATCATAGATCAAATTAATTACCATCACTTTCTTAAGAAATATTTACTACATGCAATATAGTCTGTCTTTTAAATTTAGTCTAATTAAATTTTTTCTCCAAAAAGGGCAGACAACATGAGCTATATGCTACTCTATCTAGTGTTCTTGCATTTTTATTTAAAATTTAATATAATTTAAACAGATACATTTATAAATTTTTTTTATTTAATTTAAGGTAAGCATATGAATGAAAAAGACTTATTATATTTTTGTAAGCTTGTTGAAACGGGAAATTATACAGCAACTGCTTCTTTTTTTGATGTAACCCAACCAACAATTTCAATGGCCGTAAAACGATTAGCTGAAAAATTTGATGATCCGTTGATCATACAAAAAAATCGTAAAAGTAAAATAATACTAACCGACGCTGGTGATTTGTTATACCAAAAAGCTAAAATTTTACTTCAAGATATTGCTAGTATCAATTATGATGTTAAACATGCCAGCGATAAAAAAATTCGTTTAGCCTTTTCTGGCGAAGCCGGTAGTTTATATATAGCAGACATTGTTCAGCAATTTCATCAAGCAAACATTACTAATTTAATTGAAACTCACATTGAACGTTCTGCAGATGCTTTTGCAGACTTAACAAATGGAAACGTTGATGTAGCAATTTATTCTTGGATGGTGCCAATTAATGATCCGGAATATTTTATTCATAACTTACAAAAAACAGAATTAGTAATAATCACTGGTACAAACGATCAATGGAAGGATGTACACGAGATTAGGGCTAAAGACTTGCGTAACCGTAAATTTATTGCGCGAGCACGTGGCTTTTTAACTCGTGAATGTCTTGAAGAGGAAGCAAAATTAGGTGATTTCACCCCTAATATTATTTACACTGCACCGACAATGAAATTAATGATTGATTTGGTTAAGCGCAATGTAGGTATTGCCCTGGCGATGGAAAGTAGTATTCAGGATGAACAGGGAATTCATATTATTCACCTACGACCTGGACAAAAACTTTGGGCTTATATGCAAATTGCAATGCGTAAAAGTTTTGTCCCTAATAAGTATCAACGTCAAGGAATTGAAATTTTACGTAATTTTGATCCTAAAAAATAAAAAGGTAGTCAATCATTTATGGTTGACTACCTTTTTTACTATAATAAATATTTATTCAGCTAAAACTTCTGCACTTTTTGAATCCAAATCAGCCCATTTAATAAATTGCTTTTCTGATATACCAACAAGTTTAATTCCCTTAACTTTCTTAGTTGAAAATACCACTACTTTTTTACCTTTTTTTACATAATAACGAGGATCCCTTACTCCTTTTGCATTATAGACAAAAGCATTTCGCTTAACTCTGTATCTGACTGCCTTTAAAATTTTCACATTAGCTGGTTTGATAAATTGATTCTCTTTATTATTAAAGCCAATTAGGGGTTTACCATTTACAGTAGTAAAACTACTAATACCAACAATTAAACCTTTCTTCAACTTTTTATTCTTTACTCTTTTACCGTGCTTATCATAAACATAAGAATTTCGGGTTAATCTAACCGTTTTGCCCATTAAAGAAATAGCATTAGTATTACCATTAGGCTTTTCTGGAGATTTCGGAGTCTCGGTAGCTGTTTTATTACTACTATTATCAGTTTTATTCGCATCTGACACTGGTGTCTTAGAAGAATTACTTGCTTCTAATTCTGTTTTACTGACCACTGGACTATTCGCCTCAGCTGCTGATACTGGTATACTAGCACTTAAGCCAATAAGGGCAGATGCTGTACCGACAAAACTAATTAATATTTTTTTATTCATACTTAAACCTCGTCCATATTTTTAAACTGAATTAAACATATTATACAACTTTCTTTTTATAATAACTTGAAATATGAACAAACAAGTCTCATCTTTTAAATATTGTAAATTTTTCTTAAAAGAGAATAATAATGAAACAAAAATTTACCGAAACAATTGAAATTTTTAGTAAAAAAATTGGCATAGAACTAAGACCATTAACAATTAATAAAAAAGCTGAATTTTTCAAAATCATTGCTTAACTTCAATGATTACCAGCAAGAAATGTATTTTTGGCTTCGAACTGGGTAAATTTCACCTACTAGTTTGCATCGAATTATCTATTTGGATCCAGATATTTTAGTAATTAATTAAGCCCTTATGGCGCATTTTAAATAAAAAAATATTTGCTGCAGCAAGTGCATGAGGGCTTAACAGACATTATGAGTTCACTCAATAGTATTAGACTGGGAACAAAGAATGGCTATTTTAATTCTGGTGTTATGGTAATGGATTTAGATAAAATGAGCGAAAAAATTAGTTTGAGTGCTACATCTTCTACAATTAAAAAATATCATGACATTTTAATTTTACCAGACCAAGATATTTTAAATTATCTGTACGGGCAAAATATCTTAAAAATCCCAGAAATTAATTGGCACCATGATGCACGTGCATATTCAGTTTATTTAGCAAAAAGAAAATCACACACGTTTCAAAGTACTTTACCTTAATTATCAGCAAATGGTTAAAAGAATACTTGCGGACCAAAATTATTATAAGATTTAGCTTTTTTCTATTGAAGGACTAGCTAACTGTGCTAAAATAATAAAAGTTGTCAAAGGGTAAGTGAGACAATACTTTACAGAGTTTACGTATAGTTTATTGCGAACTTGCTTTGACTAGTAATAAATTTTATAGAAAAGAGAAGGAAATATGGCTTCAATTAATAAATCTGAGCTTACTAAAGAAGTTTCAGCGAAGACAGAACTTAAGCAGAAAGATGCTGAAAAGGTTATCGATGCCTTAATTGAATCAATTAAGGAGAACTTGGCTAAAGGCGAAAAAGTACAAATTATCGGCTTTGGTTCATTTGAAGTTCGTGACCGGGCAGAAAGAAAAGGTAGAAATCCTCAAACAGGTAAGACTTTAACTATTCCAGCAACTAAGGTACCTGCATTTAAGCCTGGCAAGGCATTAAAAGATGCAGTTAAATAAGTTTATAAAAAAAGCAACGATTAAAATCGCTGCTTTTTTTATAAATTTTATCTATTTTGATGATTTAATTTCTTGGCAAAAAAGTCACCTACCACTTGTACAATAAAAATCATAATTACTATTAGTACAGTAGCTATAAATGTGACATCATTATCATAACGAGTATAGCCATAAGAAATAGCTGTATTGCCAATTCCACCTGCGCCAATTGCTCCAGCCATCGCCGTTAACCCAATTAAACTAATGACTGTTACAGTTGATACTCGAATTAATTCTGAGCGTGCTTCTTTCAAATAAACAGTAAAAATGATATCCCAAATAGTTGCCCCGAGACTTTGTGCAGCTTCAATTTTACCATGGCTGACACTTTCTAATGCTACTTGTACTTGACGAGCATAAAAAGGAAAAACACCCAAAGTTAAAGGGACAAGAGCTGCTCTAATTCCAATCTTGGTTCCTACGATTTTCTCAGTAACTGGCTCAATAAAGGCAAGTAAAATGATAAATGGGACTGCACGAAATATTGATACCACCTTATCACAAAAATTAAACCAAAAATGGTTAGGCCGGATACCGTTGCTATTAGTTAATACCAAGACAATACCAAAAATGATGCCTAAAAGTCCCCCAAAAATAGCCGACCAAAAAGTCATATAAAGTGTTTGACCAATACTAGTCCCCCAGCCAGTATCACCTAACCAGCCTAAATTTACAACATTTGGAAAAATCTTGCTGAACCAACTAACCATACAAATTCCCCTTCTCATCTAATCTAGTAACTGTTACTTTTGCTTCTTTAAGAAATTTAAGCGTTGCTTCTTGCTTAGTTGGATTACCTTTAACTAAAACCAGCAATGTGCCAATTGGTTCCCCATCAAGAAGTTCTACATTACCATATAACATACTGGCTTCAACGCCTATTTCGCGATATAGGTCAATCACGATTGTTTTAGTAACGTTCGCCATACTATAGACAAGTTGATATATTACTTCATTATCTTTTAATTCGGCTAATTTTAAGGACTTCAAGGTATTAATTACTGCACCTGAACCGCCAACAAAACTTTTTGCTAAGTCAGATTGCGGCCTAAGCACTATGTCATGCAAATTCCCTTGCTCAACAATTTCACCCAACTGCATTAATGCGACTCGATCACAAATTTGTTTTACTGCTGCCATTTCATGGGTAATCAGTACAATCGTTAAATTTAATTCTTGTTGCAATTTTTTTAATAAAGATAAAATTTGTTGAGTATTTTGAGGATCAAGCGCACTAGTAGCTTCATCCGAAATCAAAATATCGGGTTCATTAGCTAGCGCCCTTGCAATAGCTACACGTTGTTGTTGACCACCTGAAAGCTGAATTGGATAAAAATTTGCTTTATCTTTTAAATCAACTAATTCTAATAATTGTAGTGCTTTGGCATTAATTTCTTTTTCTTTCAGTCCAGAGTGTTTTAAGGCAAAAGCCACATTTTCAATAACTGTAATTTCATTTAATAAATTAAAGTTTTGAAAAATCATGCCGATTTTTCTACGAGCAATTTGTAAATTTTTATTAGTAATAATTTGCTGACCATCTTTGATAAATTCTGTACCATTAACTTTAATTGTACCCGCTGTTGGCTTTTGTAATAGGTTAATCGTTCTTACCAGAGTTGATTTACCCGCTCCAGAAAAGCCAACAATGCCAAAAATTGTCCCCTTTTCGATTGATAAATTAACATCATGAACAGCATGAACCGTTTTATCAGTATGATTAGCAAAATCGACATTTACATGTTTTAATTCAATAATTGCCATTAAATTTATCTCCGTTTATTAAAACTTAACATCCCAAGCTGGTATTGTTGCATCACCGTAATATTTTTTAATTAATGCTTTAGTTTCAGCAGTTTGATAAGCCTTAACTACCGCTTGATAATCTTTATTATTTTCTTCTCCTTTACGTGTGCAGATGATATTAACCCATTGCAAGGAATCCTTATTTACTGGTTCAACAAAAATAGTTTCCTTTTTACCAAGACCGGCTGGACTAGCAAAGTCATTATTAACAACTGCTGCATCTACGGAACTAACTACCCGACCACATTGATCAGCACTGACTTCCTTGATTTTTAGCTTCTTAGGATTTTTAACAATATCAGCAATTGTAACCAAGGCCTTGCCTGGACGTAATTTAATGAAACCAGCATTTTTTAAAACAAACAAAGCACGAGATTCATTAGTTGCATCATTAGGAACCGCAATTGTTGCACCACTAGGCAACTGACTTAATTGGTGATACTTTTTTGAATATAGTCTAATTGGATTAATTTCAGTTCTACCAATTGCAACTACACCGTTATGATTTGCCTTATTCCATGCCTTTAAAAAAGCATAATGTTGGAAAGCATTTAAATCAATATCGCCATCCTTAACTGCACTATTGGGTTGATTATAATCAGTGAAACTTTTAATTTTAATAGTTACACCATACTTTTTCTTTGCTAAAGCAGCTGCGTGGTCCCAAATGTCCTGCTTAGCTTTAGTCGAACTCACAATTCCAACTGTAACTACATGACTTTTTTTATTGTTAGTAGTCTTATTTTGACTAAAACTAAACCAACCAGCAATACCAATTATTGCTATAGCAATTAATCCAATAATAATATTTTTATTTTTTTTTGTCATTTTACAACCTCCAAAATTAAACAAGCAAAAAAGCACTCGTCCTTAGCAAAAGGACGAGTGCTTCGCGTTACCACCTTAATTTCATTTATTACTCACGTAATAAACCTCATTAGCTATCAAACAATAGCTTGCAAATATAACGGATGCAACACCGCTACTAGCTAAATATCACCAGCAGACATCATTTCAAGCCCATATTCACTAGCTTTTACTAACTGAGTTTCACCAAACCTCAGCTCTCTTTATTAGTAACTGGCATAATTACTCTGCTTTTCAAGATGTATTAATTATTTAATTGTTTATTAATTTAGCACTTAAAATTAATCTTGTCAACCAAAATTTAATTTTATTTTTAAAGATTAATAATTATAAATAATTTCTAGCAAGGGGGGCTTTACAGACTTAAAAGGCAAATTATTAATCTTTTTTGCGCTTTAACCATAAAAGACCAACTGCAGATAATAGCAATGCTCCTCCTACAGAAAGTAATACCATATTACTCTGCTTTTTTGCTCCAGTTTTAGGTAACACAGTAGTTATAGGATCTTTTAGTTTATCTGTGTTAGTCAGCTTATTCGGTTTGGTTGGCTCCTCTGGTTTAGTCGGCTTGTCTGGTTTGGTTGGCTCTTCCGGCTTAGTCGGCTTATCTGGCTTGGTTGGCTTGTCTGGCTTGGTTGGCTTGTCTGGTTTGGTTGGCTCTTCCGGCTTAGTTGGCTTGTCTGGTTTGGTTGGCTCCTCCGGTTTAGTCGGCTTATTTGGGTTGGTTGGCTCCTCTGGTTTAGTCGGCTTATCTGGGTTGGTTGGCTCCTCTGGTTTAGTCGGCTTGTCTGGTTTGGTTGGCTCTTCTGGTTTAGTCGGCTTGTCTGGTTTGGTTGGATCACTTATTACATTCTTACTATAAATATAGGTAACAGACTGCGGCGTCTCGGTAAAATAGCCATTAACTGAACCTTTAGCCTCTTTAAAAGTATAATCAGGAATTAGCTTTGCTGATGTGTAATATACATCACCAATTTTCCCCTTCAAAACTTCATCAGCTGCAATTTTGGTTCCAGCCTCATCTACATATTGAACAAGCACTTGCGCCTTAGCATAAACAAAGGTAACAATCTTGTTCTTTCTATCTTCAAATCGGCCACTTGTATCACCAACTATTTCTTTTAATATATAGCCCGGAACATTAATTCTTGAAACATCAGTGTATTGCTCATCGATTAACCCCCTTCTAACCTGATCCGGCGCCAGAATATTACCATCTTCATCTCGATATTGAGTAGTCACACTACCAAAACGAATATAGGTATCAGCATCTTTTCCCGCTTGGTATTCGTTTGACATCTCCCGTGGAAACCAAATATTAGAACCCTTAGCATTGGTTAAAGTTCCCCCAGCTAGATTTACCCAGCGACAGTCTGGTGGTAGACCATGGAAACCATCTTCAAAATAAGTCCAGCCATGCATATCACTATTTTTTATATCACAATTTTTATTTAATACTAAAATTTTTAACTTGTCCATTCCTGCTAGCATTGCAAAAGTATTTTGATCATCGGAACCAATGGGTGGTTGATTAAAGCGCGGGATACTTCTCATATCAAAATGGCTTAAGTCTAATTTTTCAATATTTGCACAACCGAAAAACATTGCCCCCATATGAGTTACTTTAGCTGTATTAAATTTATCTAAGTTTAAACTAGACAAATTAATACAATGGCTAAACATACAATGCATATTAGTTACATTTGCCGTATCAAAATTACTGACATCTAACTTAGTAAGCTCCGTACACCCAGCAAACATGTTCTCCATATCCGTAACCTTGCTAGTATCAAAGCCACTAACATCTAGGTTAGTCAATTTAGAACGTCCTATACCTTCATCGAACATCCTTTTCATGCTAGTAACTTTGGAAGTATTAAATCGACTAACATCTATCGTTTTTGCATTATAGCAAGATTCAAACATCGAAGACATATCTGTAACATTAGCAGTATTAAACCTGCTAACATCAATATATTCAAGGCTATAACAATCGCTAAACATATTTTGCATATTGGTCACTTCAGTAGTGTCGAGATTATCTAAACCATCTATCTGAATCAAATTGGGTAAAGTGGCAAACATGTAGCAAGCAGAACCAATAATTTTTAGTTTTCCAGTTATTTTGATTTGCTTAATCTCAATAATTTGCTTAATCTCAATTTGCTTAATCTCAATTTGCTTAAATATTGGTTCTGGATCATTTAAAATTTTGGGAGAAGTTTCTGTACCCCCAGGAATAGTCAAAACTTTTGAAACATCATCGTAGGTCACTGATATTCCATTCCAAAGGTAATTAATAAGGGAACGTTTAGGATTAGAAATTTCTCTAGGAAGATTAGCTTGCTTTATTTTTTTTTCAGTATTTAAATCATTTGTCTTAGTTATGTCTTGCCCATAATCTGTATTATCAGGCATATCGATACGATTAGTTATATCTTCTGAAATATTTTCTTTTTGCAATTGATTATCATAATCATCAGCCTTATTTAAATTACTTTTATTGCTATTATTCGTTTGCACATTTTTTTGTTCTTGATTTTCAATAATATCATCAGCTTTAGCTGTCTTACTATTTGTTAAAAGAAATATACCTAGTGTTGCAGCAGTCGCACTAGTCAATACAATTTTTTTCCTTTGTTTATTTACACAATGACTATTCACTTTGAGCCTCCAGAAGTTAAATAACATTCATTATTTAATTATCGCTATTTTTAAGTAAATAGTCAACTTCTAACAATTAAAATAATAATCAATTGAATAATCACTAAATAGTGACGCCGATTTAGATTCAAAACTAAAATAAAAGAGTTATGTTAATTAATGCCAAAATCAATTTATTAATTCAAAACATGTTTTTTCAAGTTAATCTTGCTATAGTAGTTATTGACATAAATAATTATGAGGAGCAATGAAAACATGTCAAAAAATGCTGATAAACTTATCGAAGAAAAATTCAATAAACTAAAAATAGCTGAGGCCGATTTAGTACGTGATTTACAAACCGTAATTAGTCATCCTGAAGAAGAAAATAAACTTAGTAAGCAAATTTTCCAAAATCATCAAGCGTGGCTTAAAATTATTATGCCAAATTATTCTCCAGAAATTCATCTAAGTATTGTTAATAGTTATCAACGCGATAAACGTTATCGTTCGTACTATGATGATAAAGCTGGTAAGGGAGCAACCGAAATTTTAATCAAAAGTGTCAAAAAATATTTAACTAAATAAAGGCAGTCCCATTAATAATGGGACTGCCTTTTAAGATAGCTATAGTTTCACGCAAAAAATATTTTCAACATACTAGTGATTTTCTTAGTGTCATTTACTTCTCTTAAGAAATTTTTATTCTTTTTAAATTACAAAATTGAAGTAGCAGACTATTTTGCTTATGATTCTTCGATTAGCTAATTTTTTAATGGAACCAATGCGTATGCTTATCAGTAAACGCTAATAAGTCATTACTCAAATACAAAATGTAAGTAAAAAATAAAGTTAAATTAGCATCTCCTTGAAAGGCCGTTACTCCCCAAAGAACAACAGATAAGATACCTTGAATTGTCCAAAAGTAATACTGCTCCCGAAACCGCAAGGTACATAAAAGTGAACCAGTTAAGCCAATTGCACCTGCAACTGCATCAATTAAAGGTCTCGGACTAATGAAAACTTTTGTATCCATTAAATATAGCAATCCAGTAGTTACAACAAAAAAGAAAAACGTTAACAGCCATTTAGAAGCATTCAATCCGCGAATATGTTTTGCGGCATCTTTATTCCAAGCTGGCAATAATAAGACTGGCAAATCTAACAGAAAAATATATGATGCTTGCAAAACAATGTTGGCATAATTTTTAGCTGTAATTGATATTATGATGTAAATAATTGAAGATAGTAACCCTAATACCCCGTTGATTGCTTTAGCATTAGTGATTGCTAACGTACAAGTAAAACCCATAATTGCCGCGATCATTGTTACAAATGTAATTAAATTAATTGGAGCAGAGATTGTTGTACCAATAATCACACCAATTCCGAGCATTAAGAGCATATAAGTTTTAAAACTCCAACCTTGCATTTGGTTAACGTACCAATTTATTTTAAATACATTTGTATTTGGTTCAAATTTCATGTATTATCCTACCTTTTCTTAAAAGTCATTGGTTAAAAAACACGTTCTCAATCATAACATTCTTGAACAGATAGAAACAAGAGTTTAACCAAAAGTTAATAACAAATAGAGCTATAAACTATATTTTTTGTTCATAGGCTAATTTTTCTTTTTCATAAGTAAGTAATTTATCGTCAAAATGGTCAATTTTATAGTTTAAATAATTTATTGTTTTTTGAAGCTGGGCTTGTTGTTGCTCTAATTGCTCACGTTGCTTAATTAGTAAATTCAACCGTTTTTGCGCTGTTTCTTTTTGACGATAATTGAATAGGAATACTTTTAGTTGGGATACAGGCATCCCCGCATTACGTAAAACTTTAATATAAAAAATCCAATTTTGATCTATTTCGCTATATTGGCGATAGCCGTGGTCATCGCGCTTAATTGCTGGCAGTAAACCCACTTTTTCCCAATAGCGTAACGTATCTTTTGATAAGACAAACTTTTTACTAATTTCATTAATACTCACAAACTACCCCTTTTTATCTACTTTTTGTATCATATCATAAATACGTTGTACCGCAGCTGGATCTTGATGATCGAAGAATTGACTTTTCTTTTGATCTAAAGAATTAATTAATGTAACTTCTTTAGCTGTTAATTCAAAGTCAAAAATATTACTGTTTTCAATTATTCTTTTTTTATGAACAGATTTCGGAATAACCACAATTTTTCTTTGAATTAGCCATCGTAGAATAACCTGACTGACTGATTTATGATATTGCAGACCAATTTTAGTCAACAAAGAATTACTAAAAAGTTCATTTTTTCCTTCAGCAAAAGGAGCCCAAGCTTCTGGCTGAATCTTTTTTTCTTTTAAAAATTTAACTGCCTTGGATTGTTGCATCCATGGATTGATCTCAATTTGATTAACAGCTGGTTTTATTTCATTTATAACGTTAAATCTAAAATACGATCTGGCTCAAAATTTGAAACTCCAATTGCCCTAATTATACCTGATTCATATGCTTCTTCCATTGCACGCCAGGAACCATAGACATCACCGTATGGCTGATGAATTAAATATAAATCAAGGTACTGCAATTGTAATTTATTTAACGACTCTTTAATTGCTCTTCTAGTTGCTTCATATCCTGTATCGGATACCCAAAGCTTAGTGGTAATAAATAAATTTTCCCGTGATACCTTACTATTTTTAATTACTCATATCAAATTACTAGTTCATATAATGTTGCTTTAAAAATAGATTATGTCAAACTTATTTAATATCTACCTGCAACAGTAACTTTTTAGATAATTTTCCATAATAAATACAATAGCTAGATTAAGTGAGCGTTAAAATAAGAAAAGCCCGAAAAGAAATAATCTTGCGGGCTTTTTAATATCAAGGAATTATAGATAAGAAGTTGCTTCCAGATGAAACGATGACTTTTACAGTAGAACATTTATCTTATTAACACTCTTTCTGCTTACTCTTTTTCTAGTTTCTGTTAATTCCTCCATAAAACCCAAGTTAAGAACACCTTTTTATTTTTAAAAGTTTTCTTATAATCATATTTATGATTTTCAATTATAATACTTTATAATTGATAATACTTTCAATTACCATGGCAATAATTAGACTTATTATTACAGTTTTAATTATTATTTTTGGTCTCAAATCGATTTTTGTTTTAATTGTCCAATTATCCTTTGATTTTTTAAATTCATAAATTTTGTTCATTGTTATTTTTCTTTTCATAGTACACTAATTTATATACAACAGCAACCAAACTCTTCTCTGTTGTTATCATCTATAAATATTTATAAGCTTTTTACCATATAGTTGCAATTAAACTCACTTTTTTCCCAAAAATGGGAAATACTTTAGTCTAGTTCCAATAATCAACGCAATTCTTTTATCGTTAATGCTATTTTCTATTAGGTTTTCGCTTAGTCGCAGCATTATTTAGCCAACTTACCCTCGCCTAAATTTACTAATAGTAGAAAAATAGATACTTGATTGCATAATTTTTAGCTTACATAAAAAACTACTAAGAGAGACCATTCTCTTAGTAGCTATGTTCAAATTTATCAATAAGGAAATCGATAAATAGAAATAAATCTCTAGTTGAACAATTACAGTTTAACATAAGTCGCAACTTAAAGATAGGAAATTATAGGGCAATTGTTAATACCAAAATAAACTATACTTAAAAAGTCGCTTTATTATTCAAAACAGTGCATTTTTAATTTTTTACCGTTTGTAATCGTTGATATTATAGGCTTTTTAAAAGTATTTAAGGAGATTAAAGTGATTAATTTATAATTAATAATGGTTAATTACAAAGTTGGCAAACATCTCTATGCTTTTAATTCAGTCCTACGTTGTTCAACCTATTCTAAAATATTTTCTAAGTCTTCTTTTGTAGCTAAATTAAGGATAAAGTTTTTAGCTGTAGACCACTTATTTATATATGATTTTATTTTTTTGTTTTTTCGTCCCACTTTTTATTAGCACGTTTCTTTGCTTCACTTAGAGTCATAATAATTCACCAATTGCAAATAATATTATTCCAAGCAAGATAGCAATTATTGCTGATTTATAATACTTTTTTCTTTTTTGTCATGTTATATAGGTAGCAAAGAGTGGAATTTAGCTCCACATCTTTTGATTATTTACAAAAGGCTTTAGCAATTTTTTCATTTGATTCTTGTTGAAGTCTTTTTTATTTCTTTGCCATCTACTTTCACCTCCTTATATATATTGATTATAGTGCATTATGAATAATAATTGATAATTAATTTATATTTTTGTATAAAAAAAGCCCTACTAAGGGTAATATAACTCCTAAGTGTGGAGCTATCAAATGACGGTAACTTAAACGTTTTTATATTGGCCTGCAATCTGACTCTGTAAAGATTTATTGGTCTTGCCCAGCTCATCTGTCTTGGTTTTCATTGCTTCTACATAAGCGCCATGTAGGCTCATGACCTTGTCAATTTGTTCATCGGGTTAAAGCTAATTTTTTTAATTCTTCATGTTTCATATTTTTCCTTATTTCATGTTTTCCTCCAAGCAAAAGCAGGGCTCTCGGACTGTCAAGGGACGAGCGCCCCTTGCGCTGGCTAGCAAAAAATCCTTTAAAGCACCTATGAATAGAATCAAAGACGTTCTTACTAAACATAAGGAATTAACCTTTGATTTTAATGAGTATCGTGATACCTTGTATATTGAAGTGCATTAAAAAAACAGCTACTAGAGCTGTAATGTAAAACATTAAATTTTCTGCCCATAGCTTCAACCTATGGCAGATTATAGGGAGGTTAATTATGAAAAAAATAGTAACTGCAGTATTCAGTACCCTATTAATGGGTTTAGGGCTGATAACTACTAGTAGCACTACAATTAATGCCACAGTAGCTACAAAAAATAGCAATTCAAAAATGAACTTTAAACAAATTAAAAAGGGAGACTACACTAGCTTATTAGGTAAATGGAAGCAAGTTGCAGGAATGCACAATGCTTATGATGGTAAAGGTATTACTTGGTATAAGTTAGATCCTAAACATCCGATATTTAAATTAAAAATCACAAAACATCAAATAAAAGAATTTAGTGGAGATAGAAGAACTAAATTTGAAACTTTTCATGGAAAATATATTACTGTCAAATCTGCATCTGGTAAAGGATACGAAAGTGCCAAATTAAAATGGTCTAAAAATAATCACTTCTTTGGAGCTAGTGAAGATGTCGGAGCAATCAATTATGCTATTACATTTTATCCTAAAAATGTTCCAATTTACGATGACAAATATCATAGAAAGCAACCTAAGGAGATAGATAATAAAAAAGATCGTATTGAACTTTGGTGCAGCAATATGGGGTCCGTGCAAATTTTTCAACGGAATTAGCCGATTACGAATAAAACAAAAAAGCCCTTAAGAACTCGTCTGGAAAACTATTCTTAAAGACTTCACATGTAAACAATTAGCCAAAGCTTTTTATCTACCCTATTTAGCAAATTAATAAGGAAAAAATATGGCATATTTTAAAAAACGCGGCAACAGTTGGCAAGCACAAGTATCGTGGTATGACACAGACAAGACTAGGAAGTATAAAACAAAAAGTGGCTTTGCCACCTCCTAGCAATATGCCACTATCTAACACTGGTGAAAACGTAAGTCCTTTAATGTAGCCATCATCACTTAGCATCTGTAGCGTGCGAATGAATTGTTGCTGAGATATATCGAAAGTATCAGCTTTCAATATATTAGGGTCTGCATCTTGACCATTTTCATAGC